>DATAYX010000146.1:0-3237 GCA_036272355.1 Acidimicrobiales bacterium | reverse complement strand
TGCCTGTTCGCCACCCTCGGGTTCTGGCAGGGGGTCGACGTCCCCGGCCGTGCCCTGTCGCTCGTGACCATCGACCGGCTGCCGTTCCCCCGCCCCGACGACCCGCTGCTGCAGGCCCGGCGCGACCGGGCCGGTGCGCGCGCCTTCTCGCTCGTCGACCTGCCGCGGGCCGCCACGCTGCTGGCCCAGGGCGCCGGGCGGCTCATCCGCAACGCCGACGACAAGGGCGTCGTCGCGGTGCTCGACCCGCGGCTGGCGACGGCGTCGTACCGCGGGGTGCTGCTCGACCGGCTCCCCCCGATGCGGCGCTCGGTGGACCGCTCCGAGGTGGAGGCGTTCCTCCGTCGGGCCCTCGAGGGCGGCGGAGGGGTCGGGTCTCAGTAGCCCAGGCGGTCCAGCATCTCCTCGCGGTTCTGCCAGCGGCGCTCGACCTTCACGTGCAGGTCGAGATAGGTGCCCTCGGGCAACTGCTGGCGCACAGCGATGCCGACCTCTTTGAGGACCTCGCCACCCTTCCCGATGACGATGGCCTTCTGCGAATCGCGCTCGACGATGATCTCGACGCGGATCAGCGGCCCCTCCCACTCGGTGACCCGGCAGGTGATCGCGTGCGGGAGCTCGTCGCGGGTCTTGGCAAGCAGTTGCTCACGGACGAGCTCGGCGATCCACAGCGCCTCGGGCGTGTCGGTGACCACGTCGGACGGGAAGAACGGGGGGCCCTCGGGGAGCCTGCCGATCAGGTAGGCGGTGAGCTCCCCCACGCCGACGCCCGTGCGCGCCGAGACCGGGAAGTACTCGACGGCGGGCAGCTCGCCGAGCGCGTCGACCGCCTCCTTGGCCTCCGCCAGCCGTTCGAGCACCCGACCGGACCCGCCGCGGTCGACCTTGTTCACGACGACGACGAGGGCGGGCTCCTCGCCCGCGGCCACTGTCCTCTGGAGGTGACGGACCGAGCGCTCGAGCACCGTGCGGTCACCGGGACCGACCGCCGCGGTGGCGTCGACCACCGCCATGACCACGTCGACGTCCGCCAACGCGTCCGTGGCGGTCTCGTTCAGCCGGGTCCCGAGCGCGCTGCGGGGCCGGTGGATACCCGGTGTGTCCACGAACACGACCTGCGCGTCCGCCGACTCGTCGTGCAGCACGCCGAGGATGCGGTGCCGCGTCGTGTTCGGCCGCGACGAGGTGATCGCCACCTTCGTGCCCACCATCTTGTTGACGAGCGTCGACTTGCCCACGTTGGGCCGGCCCACGACGGCGACGAAGCCCGAACGCACGGTGCTCAGTTGCCGGCGTGCGACGCGTCGCCGGCTCGCCCGGCATCCAGCACCGCCCCGCCGTTCGGGCCCGCCTCGCCCTCGTCGGGCTCACCGGTCGGCTCGATCCGCACGCGGCCGATGCGCCTCCCGCGCACGTCGAGCGCGGTCAGCCGGAAGCCGTCCGCCTCCACGGAATCGCCGGCCTCGGGCACGCGCCCGACCAGGTCGAGCATGAGCCCGCCCACCGTGTCCCAGGGCCCGTGCGGCAGCTCGGCCCCGAGGAGGTCACCGGCGTCGTCGACCGAGTAGCCGGCGGGCACGGTGACGGAGCCGTCGTCGAGCCGCTCGACGGTCGGCTCCTCGACGTCGAATTCGTCCACGATGTCGCCCACCAGCTCCTCGAGCAGGTCCTCCAAGGTGATGACGCCGGCCGTGCCGCCGTACTCGTCGACCACGATCGCCATGTGGAACTTCTCCTCCTGCATCTCGCGCAGGAGATCCGACACCTCCTTGGACTCCGGCACGAACTTGGCCGGCCGCATGCTGGCCCGCACGGCCTGGCCGGACTTGCCGGCGCGCTCGTCGCGCGCCATGTCCTTGGTGTAGGCGATCCCGATGATGTCGTCGATCCCGTCCGCCTCGACCGGGATGCGGCTGAACCCCGCGGCCAACGCCGCCTCGAGCGCGTCCCGCACCGTGGCCTCCGCGTCGACCGTCACCATGTCTGGACGCGGCGTCATCACCTCGCGCGCGACCGTGTCGCCGAAGTCGATGATGGAGTGGATGAAGGTGCGCTCGTCCTTCTCGATCACCTTCTCCTCGTGCGCCACGTCGGCCATGGCCTTCAGCTCGGAGTCGGTGATGAAGGAATGCGCCAGCTCCTGGTCCTCGGAGGAGGCGCCGATGATCCGGTTGGCCAGCCCGATGAGGATCATGGAGAGCCACCGGATCGGCGGGAACCGCGTCAGGGCACTGACGATGGGCGCGCTCAAGAGCGCGGCGCGGTCCGCGTGCAGCACCGCCCAGTTCTTCGGCACGGCCTCGAAGAACACGAAGATGACGACGACTTCGAAGACGATGCCGGCCAGCACGCCCCAGGGGCCGATGAGGTGCTCGGCCACGATGCCGACGAGGGTGGCCGAGACCAGCTGACAGATCAGGACGAGCAGGAGGATCGGGTTGAGGAAGTTGGCCGGGCTCTCCACCAGGCGGGCCAGCTGGCGCGCCCCGCGGCGCTTCTCGTCGACGAGCGACTTGGCCTTGACCTTGCTCATCCGAACGAGACTCGTCTCGGCCATCGCCAGCACGCCCGAGCCCGCGAGCAGCACCGCGATGACGACGATGAAGATGACGTCGTCAATCCCGAACGTCGTCGCCAGCAGCGGAACCACGCTCACGCCCCCGGACCCACCTTGTAGAACCTCTGCAACAACTGCCGCTCGAGCGCCTCCATCCGCTCGGCCTCGGCGTCCTCCTCGTGGTCCATGCCGAGGAGGTGGAGCAGCCCGTGCACGACCAACAGCGCGACCTCGTCGTCGAGCGCGACCCCGTGCTCTTGCGCGTTGCGCGCCGCGACCACGGGACAGATGACGACGTCGCCGAGCAGTGTCAGTGCGCCCACCTCGGCCGGCGTGCCCGGCCCGGTGCCGCCGAAGTCCGGTGAACGCCCCGTCGGCCCCGTCTCCTCCTCGATGGGGAACGACAGCACGTCGGTGGCCCCGGTCTTGCCGAGGAACTGCTCGTTGAGCTTGGCCATGGCGTCTTCGTCGACGAACAGCAGCGAGACCTCGGTCTCGCCCTTGACCTTGCGGGCGGTGAGCACCTGGCGCGCCAGTTGGGCCCAGCGGGCCACGTCCATCGGGTGGGCCTGTTGCTCGTCGGCGGCGAAGACGTCGATGGTCACTGGGTGTGACCAGTCCGCCCTTCCGCCATGTCATAGGCGTCGACGATGTCGGCCACGATCTTGTGTCGGATCACG
>DATAYX010000145.1:0-2120 GCA_036272355.1 Acidimicrobiales bacterium | reverse complement strand
CGCTGGCCATCTGGGCGCGTCGGTACCTCGGTCGGAACTGGGGCATGCCGATGACAGAGAAGGTTGACCCCGAACTGGTGACCACCGGCCCCTACCGCCGGGTCCGGCACCCGATCTACTCGGGGATCATCCTCGCGATGGTCGGCACGGCCATCGCAGTGAGCTGGTTCTGGTTGCTCGCCGTCATCGTGCTCGGGGCCTACTTCGTCTACAGCGCCGTCATGGAGGAGCGGTACATGGCCGGTCTCTTTCCTGACACTTATTCCGCCTACAAGCGCTCGACGAAGATGCTGGTGCCGTTCGTCCTCTGAGGGCCTCCGTCCGCGGCGGGCCCACCCTCTACGCTCTGCGCCGTCCGGGTGCACCGGGCCGACGTGGAGCACGCCGAGACGGGGGACGATGACGACCGAGACCGAAGAGGCCTTCACCGCGTTGCTCGGTGCCGTGGCCGAGACGCACGCCCGCATGGCCGACCAGCTGCGCGACGACGAGGCGACGCTGCTCGAGGCGCACAAGTGGCTCCTCTCGATCCTCCAGGTGGCGGGCGACGTCCAATTGTGGGCCGACACCGCCCGCCCGCGCTTCGTCGACATCGTCGGCCGCTACAAGAAATGGGGCGGCGACAACGCGGACGCCTTCTACTGCTACGCGCCGATCGATCCGACCCGCACCTACCGCGTCACGTGGGAGCCGGGCGACGCCGTCTACATGTCGCTGACCGTCTACGGCGGCCCGGACGACGGCCGTTACTCCGAGCGCATCGTGGGTGCGGTCAACAGCCGCGACGCCGGGCGGCGGACGGACGGCTCCATCAGCATCGTCCTCTCCCCCGACGATCCCCCCCAGCCCGACGAGCCGGGCGTGGCCCATATCCGGCTCGAGCCGGACGCCGTGGCCGCCATCACCCGCGACTACCTCGAGGATCCCCTGCACGGGCGGCGTGCCACGTGGCACATCGAGGCCGACGACCCGCCGGTCGCCTTCACGCAGGACGACGCCGACCTGGCCCGCCGCCTCCGCGCCATGACGACGTGGGTACGCGAGCAGGCGAGCATCGTGCCGCTCCCCCTCGCCACCCCCAACACCGTCGACCCGCCTTATCCGGTCCCGACGACCACCTTCGGCTGGGCCGCCGGCGACGCCGCCTACGCCATGGGCGCGTTCGAGCTCGCCGACGACGAGGCGCTCGTCATCCGGGGCCGTTCGCCCGAGTGCGTGTTCTGGAACATGTGCCTGTGGAACCGGTTGCTGCACACCTATAACTACGACTACGAACGCGTGACCATCAACGGCGCGCAGGTCGACTACGAGCCGGACGGCTCCTGGACCATCGTCGTGTCGGCCCAGCGACCCCGGCACCCCAACTGGGTGTCGACGGCGGGCCACTCGAACGGCCGCATCTGGTTCCGGTGGTTCCTCCCCGCCGAGACACCGGAGCAGCCCGCGGTCGAGGTGGTCCCGGTCGCCTCGTTGTGACCGGCCGGCCGCCCCCCGTCCGCCTCGACGACCTGGCCGAGCCGCGCTTCTCCGCCGAGGCGCGCGCCGTCCTCGACTTCATGCGCGAGGCCGGGACACAGCTCGCGCTCGAGCCCGCCGCACTGATGGAGGCGGCCGCGAGCGAGACCGGCCTCGACGACTTCGGCGCCGCGGACTTCGCCCCGCGCCTCGACCTGCTCTGCCGCGCCATGACCGACGAGGGTGGCTTCAACGGCGCCGGCATGTTCCAGCAGCATGCGCTGATCCTCGGGCTGTTGAAGAACCGCCTGCTGATCGAGGACCTGGTCGCTCGCCATCCCGAGATCCTCGACGAGGAGATCGCCGCGCCCATCGTCATCTGCGGCCTGCCGCGCACGGGCACGACCCACCTGCACAACCTGATCTCGGCCGACCCGGCCATCCGGTCGCTCCCCTATTGGGAGAGCCTCGAGCCCGTGCTTGCCGAGCGCGAGCGGCCGGCGGCCGGCGCGCCCGACCCGCGCCGCGAGCGCACCGCCATGGCCCTGTCGTTCCTCGATGTGGCCATGCCCTCCTTCAACCGCATGCACGAGATGACGGTCGACCACGCACACGAGGAGATCCAGCTCCTCGCGATCGACTTCTCGACCATGCTGTTCGAGACC
>DATAYX010000144.1:0-3517 GCA_036272355.1 Acidimicrobiales bacterium | reverse complement strand
CCACACTCGCCGAGAATCCGGTGGCCGCGAAGGTCCTGCGGGACGAAGGCGACTGGATGGGCCGCATGGTCACCCGTCAACTCGACAACCTGCTGGCTCAGGGCGTCGAGGTCACCGCGCCACTCCTCACTGCCGCCATGGCGGCGGGCGTGGTCCGCCAGCAGGACCCACAGTTCCTCGCGCACTGGCTGCTCCGTATCGCCCTCGCCGCGCTCGTCGCACCGCCGCCCGGGGACCTGCAATCGGCGCTCGACGTTCTGCTCCTCCCGCTCCTCGCTCCCCCCGCGACACCATGACATCGGTCACCGCCCGCGTCACTGACGTTGCCACCACAAGCGATATCGGCGCCACGACGGGCCCGATCACGCACCTGGGCCCTGACGGCAAGGTCCCCAAGGAGCTGCACGACTTGCTGACGCCCGCCACCGTCTCGCTCGCGGGCGCCAACATCATCATGCAGCTGGCCCAGCTCCCCGTCGGCCGCGGCGTCGCCGAGAGCACGGTTGACAGCGGGAACCTCTACAAGCACCCGATCAAGCGCGGCCGCACGACGTTCGGCTACGTGATGATCGCCTTCTTCGGCACCGACGAAGAGCGTGCGGCGCTGGCGGCCGCGGTGACAGAAGTGCACCGCCGGGTCCGCTCGAGCCCGGATGCGGCCGTGCGCTACACCGCGCTCGATCCGAAGTTGCAGCTGTGGGTCGCCGCCTGCATCTACCGGGGCGTCGAGGACGGGTATGCGTTCCTCGACGGACCGCCGCCGCCCGAGCTTCTCGATCTCATCTACCGGCACGGCGCGCGCCTCGCCACCATGCTCCAGGTGCCGGCCTCGATGTGGCCGCCGGACCGCGCCGCCTTCGAGGCGTATTGGGCCGAGGCGGAGTCCCACATCGAAATGGACGAGGTCACCCGCGCCTACCTCTACGACTTCGCCTCTCTCGGGTTCCTGCCGTGGCCCGTGCCAAAGGTATTCGGGTGGTTCCACCGCGCCGTGACCGCCGGATTCCTCCCGGCGGCGTTTCGTCGGGAGCTCGGTCTGGCCTGGGGTACCCGCGAGCAGCGCGCCTTCGCGTTCAACCGCCGCATTCTCCAAGTCGCCAACGCGTTGACGCCGTTGCCTCTGCGCGCGCTCCCCTTCGACCTCTACCTCTGGGACATGCGCCGTCGTATTCGCAAGGGTCGCAACATCCTCTGATCGCATCTTGGTGGCCGGTGGTGCCGAAGGCGCCGGCGGAAGGGTTCAGCCCTTGAGGAAGGTGGTGCCGAAGGCTTCGACCCACTCCTGCGGGCCGGGGGCCGGCGACCAGGGCGGCCCGACGAACACCCAGTCCACGCCGAGGTCTTCGAGTTCGCCGATCCGCTGCTGGACCTTTTCGGTATCGCGATCGAAGTCGGTGAGCCGTGGACCCGAGAGGCCCATGATGAGCTCGAGCTCCTCGTACCGATCGCCGGCGAACTCCTTGAGCACCCCAAGGCGTTCTTGCAGCTCCTCCGTTGTGGTGACAGGAGGCGTCCGCGCCGTTTTCGCCACGGAGGCGGGTGCCGTCATCGGCATCCACCCGGCCGCGTATTTGGCGGCGCGCCGCAATGCGGTGTCAGAGTTGCCGCCCATCCAGATCGGGACGGAGCGGTTGCGCGGTGCCGGCAACGCCTGGATGTCGCGTGCGGAGAAGTGCCGTCCCTCGAACGTGAACGGTTCCCCCTTCCAATGGAGCTGCATCACCTCGAGCGCCTCTTCGAACAGGGCGTTGCGTTCCTTGAAATCGACTCCCAATGCGAAGTACTCGGACTTGAGATAGCCCGCACCCGCGCCCAGGTAGAAGCGGCCTTCGGACACGCGGTTGAGCGTGGCGGCCGACTTGGCCAAGAGGAGGGGGTTCCGGTAGGGGATCACGCTGAGGTTGGTGACGAGCGCCAGGTTCGTCGTGACGCCGGCGGCCGCCGCGAGCGCGACGAACGGGTCGAGGCTCTGGTGACCGCCCGTCTCGAGCCAGCGGCTGCTCGGTGCAGGGTGCTCGGTCAGCGCTATCCCGTGCCACCCCGCTTTCTCGGCGGCCGCGGCGAGGTCGGTGATCGCACCGGCATCGAGCAGGTCGATGCCGCTCCCGCTGGCTTCGGGGTACTGAAGGATGAAGCGCACCATTCCCTCCCGTTAGTCCTCGGCGCCGGCGCGGCGTGGCCGCTGCACCCTATCGAGGCTGGCACGCAGAGGCCCATAAGGTCTACCCACCCGGAGAGAGCGGAGGCTCAATGGATCGACTCAATGGCAAGGTGGCGATCGTCACCGGCGGCGGTGGCGGTATCGGGGGCGCCACGGCGCGCGCCCTGGCCCGTGAAGGGGCGTCGGTACTGGTCGTGGACGTCAACGAGGAGGCCGCCACCTCGGTGGCACAGGGAATCCGCGGCGCCGATGGCGCCGCCGCCTCATTCCGGGCCGACGTTTCCGAAGAGCCAGAGGTCGAAGCGGCGATCGCAGAGGTCGTGAAGCGGTTCGGGCGTCTCGACGTGCTGCACAACAACGCCGCCCTGACCGATTCGGACTTCCTCAGTGCCGACACCGCGGTCACCGAGCTCTCACTCGAGGTGTGGGAGCGCACATTGGCGGTGAACCTGCGCAGTCAGATGCTCATGTGCAAGCACGCCGTGCCGATCATGGCGGAGCAGGGCGGTGGCTCCATCATCAACATGTCCTCCGGCGCGTCGCTCAAGGGAGACCGCACGAGGACGGCGTACGGCGTGTCGAAGGCGGGCGTCAACGCTCTCACCCTGTATGTGGCGACCAGCCACGGGAAGAAGGGCATCCGGGCCAACACGATCCTGCCGGGGCTGGTCATCACCGATGCGGTGCGAGCGCACCTGAAGGAGGAAATGCTGGCGTCGCTCAGCAAGGCCACGCTGACGCCGGCGGTCGGCCAGCCCGACGACATCGCCGATGTCGTGGTGTTCCTGGCCTCCGAGGAGTCCCGCTACATCACCGGACAGATGCTCGCTGTCGACGGCGGGATGTCCGCCCATGTCGGTCTCGGCGACGGTTAGGCGAGGCGCCCGCAACAGCCTTTACTGCTGCACGTTAGGAAGGGCCGAGGACGTACGTGCCGTTCTCCGGGTGGTGGTACCAGCCGCTCGCGGCATGGGTGCCGCCGTCGACGTGGATGGTCTGGCCGGTGATGTAACTCGAGAGGTCGCCGGCCAGGAAGATCGCCGCTCCTGCCATCTCGTCCACGTGGCCGGCACGGCCCATCGGCACGGTCAGGCCGAAGCGCTCCTGTTGGCCGGCCGGGTCGGGAGCGATCTCGGCCAGTCCCTCTGTCCAGGTGATGTCCGGCGCGAGGGCGTTGACCCGGATGCCGTAGGCCGCCAGCTCCAGCGCCGCGGTCTTGGTGTAGTTGATGACGCCCGCCTTGGCCGCGGCGTAGGCGGCGTACCCGGGCGCGGCCCGGACGCCCTCGATGGAGGTCACGCTCATGATGCTGCCCTTGAGCTGGTGCTCCACCATGACCCGGGCGACGCGCTGCGT
>DATAYX010000143.1:0-3627 GCA_036272355.1 Acidimicrobiales bacterium | reverse complement strand
GACGGCGGCATCTTCAGCTTCGGCAACGCCCAGTTCTACGGATCGACCGGCGCGCTGCGCCTGAACAAGCCCATCGTGGGCATGACCTCGACGCCGAGTGGCGGCGGCTACTGGCTGGTTGCCTCCGACGGCGGCATCTTCAGCTACGGCAACGCCAGCTTCTTCGGTTCCATGGGTGGCCACGCACTGAACCAGCCCATCGTGGGCATCGCGGCCGACCCGGCGACGGGCGGCTACTGGGAGGTGGCCACGGACGGCGGCATCTTCGCCTACAACGCGCCGTTCTACGGCAGCACGGGCGCCATCCGCCTCAACCGGCCCATCGTCGGCATGGAGGCCTCGCCCAATGGGCAGGGCTACCGCTTCGTGGCGGCCGACGGTGGCATCTTCACCTACGGCCAGGCACCCTACGACGGCTCGACCGGTGGCATGTCGTTGTCCGCCCCGGTCGTCGGCATCGCGGCCGACAACACGACGAACGGCTACTGGCTGGCCGCAGCGGACGGTGGCATCTTCACCTTCGGTGGCGCCTCCTACATGGGGCGGCTGGTCGCCTAGCCCGACGGCGGAGCCGCAGCGGCCGGGACCTCGGCCGCTGCGATCAGAGAACGCCGCGAGCGGTGAGATCCTCGAGCTCGGCTTCGCCGAGGCCGAGCAGGCCGCACCAGACCTCTTTGTTGTGCTCGCCCAGACGCGGCGCGCCTGAGGGAGGCGCGCCGGGGTTCCTCGTCAGCCGCGGGAACGGCGCCTGCTGGCGCACGGCGCCGATGACGGGGTCGTCGATCGGCACCAGGTCGCCGCGCTCGGCCATGTGGGGGTCAGCGAAGATGTCGGCCGCGCTGTACGCGGTCCCGACGGGGACGTCGTGCTCGACGCAGCGCTCGGTGATCTCGTCCGCCGTGAGGCTCGACGCCCACGCCGCCACGATGCCGTTGATCTCGTCCCCGTGGTCGGCCCGGTGCGCCAACGTGTCGAAGCGCGGTTCCTGCGTCAGCTCGGGACGGCCCATGGCGGCGCACAGGCGGCGGAAATTGGCGTCGGAACCGGCCACGATGCAGACGTAGGTGCCGTCGGCGGTGAGGTAGTTGTCGAGCGGGGCCGAGGTGGAGAGCCGATTGCCCTCTCGTTGGCGGACGATCCCGAGCCGGTCGTAGCCGGCAAGCGTCCATTCGAGGATGCGCAACATCGAACCGTAGAGGGCGGCGTCGATCACCTCTCCGTGCCCGCCCTCCTGGTTCCGGCCCTCGCCCGACGGGACCCCGGCGTCGCGCCCGTAGAGCGCGGCGACGGCCGAGAACGCCGCGAACGTCCCGGTGAGGTAGTCGGAGATGTTCACGCCGGAGCGCACCGGCGGCCGGTCTGGCTCGCCGGTCAGGTTGAGCAGGCCGCCGAAGGCGATGCCCAGCCGGTCGAGCCCCGGCCGGGGTGCGTAGGGGCCGGTCTGGCCGAACGCACTGATCCGCACGTAGACGAGGCTCTCGGACAGGTCGTCGGGACCGAGGCCCCAGCGCTCCATGGTGCCGGGCCGGAAGTTCTCACACAGGACGTCGGCCGTGGCCATCAGGCGAGTGAAGAGGTCCTTGCCCTCGGGCTGTCGCAGGTCGCACGTGACCCCGCGGCGGCCCCGGCCTTCGACCGACCAGGACAAGGAGTAGCCGGGACCGTCATCGACCGGCACGAACGGGCCCATGCTGCGCATGAAGTCGCCCGCGCCCGGCAGCTCGACCTTGATCACGTCGGCACCGAGCTCGCCGAGCAGCCCGGCGCAGAACGGTGCCGAGATCCTCGTGCCGACGTCGATCACGCGGATGCCGCGGAGCGGGCCTCCCGACGGGCCCCCCTCGCTCACGATCCGGATCCGGGTTGCCCCTGGTCCCGTTCGGCGATCACGTCCTTCATGGAGCCCTTGGCCTTGCGCGCCGTGAGCGCGTTGAGCGCCGTGGCGGAGTTGTGGACCCAGTGGTGTGCCATGAAGTGGTACTTGAGCGCCTCGCGCTTGCCCATCAGGTCAGCGGTGTGGTTGAGCGTGTCCTTCACCGTTTGCGCGGTCACCGGTGGGACCAACGCGACGCGGTCGGCCAGCTCGCGGGTCTTCGCCTCGAGCTCGGCCCGCGGGACGACGCGGTTCACGAGGCCGAGCCGCCAGGCCTCCTGCGCGTCGATCGTGTCGCCGGTGAAGAGGAACTCCTTGGCCTTGCGGATCCCGAGCTCCCACGGTTCGACGAGCAACTCGACGCCGGCACCCGTGAGGCGCAGCACCGGGTTGGAGAACACGGCGTCGTCGGCCGCGACGATGAGGTCGCACATCGCGGCGAGCATCAGGCCGGCCGCGATACAGCTGCCCTGCACGGCGGCGATCGTCGGTTTGCGGAAGTCGTGGATGCGCAGGCAGCGGTCGAAGTACATCGTCTTCTCGTGGTGGAACTTCCCCTCGGGCGTCGCCCGCATGGCCACCCACGGGTCCGATCCATCGTCGGTCACGATCGCCTTGAGGTCGTGGCCGGAAGAGAAGTGCTTGCCGGCCCCGGCGAGGATCACGACTCGCACGTCGTCATCGGCGTCGGCCAGGTCGAATGCAGCGTCGAGTTCGTCGATCATCGCCGAGTTCTGTGCGTTCGCCTGATCGGGCCGGTTCATCGTGATCGTGGCGACGGCGCCATCGGTCTCGTAGCGGATCGTCTCGAAGGCGTGTGCCTCTGCCATATCTGTCATCCTCCTGCGGCCATCCTGTCGCGTCGCGCCGTTCGCATCCGGGGACCCGTTCAGCCCCGGGGCAGCCCGAGGACCCGCTCGCCCACGAGCGTCCGCTGGATCTCGTTCGTGCCGGCAAAGATCGACGACGCCTGGTAGTAGAGCCACGAGCGCTGCCACGCACCGTCGGCCGGGTTGCCGGGTGCGCCCTCCCACAGCGGCGAAGCCTCCCCGAGCACGTCCAGCGCGGTGCGGTGGAGACGTTTGGACATCTCGCTCCAGTACAACTTGAGTGCACTGCCTTCGGGCCCGGGTGCCTCCCCTTTCGAGAGGCGGGTGAGCGAGCGCCAGTTGTGCAACTGGAAGAGCCGCACCTCGGTGGCTGCCTGCGCCAACTCCTGCCGCAGCCGCCAGTCGTCGAAGCTTCCGTTGTCCTCGGCCAGGCGGAGCAATTCTTCGATGAGCTGGGTGTGGATCACGAGCTGCCGGGGGTTGATGCCGCGTTCGTGCGCGAGCGTGGAACCGGCAACGGTCCAGCCCTGGCCCTCCGGGCCGACCCGGCGCTCGGAAGGGATGAACACGTCGTCGAGCTCGACCTCGTTGAACTCGGCTTCGCCCGTCGACTGCACGAGCGGGTGCACGCCCACCCCCTCGGCGTGCATGTCCACGATGAGCGCAGTGATCCCGAGCTGGCGCTTCGGCGCCTCAGGGTCGCTGCGGGTGAGGCAGAGGCCCCAGTCAGCGAACTGCGCGTAGGAGGTCCAGACCTTGCGGCCGGTCACGCGGTAGCCGCCTTCGACCGGGACGGCGCGCGTCGCGAGCGAGGCGAGGTCGCTGCCGGCGTCCGGTTCGCTGAAGAGCTGGCACCACATTTCCTCGGCGGAGAGGATCCGTGGCAGGAACCGCGCCTTTTGTTCCGCGGTGCCGTGGGCGAGG
>DATAYX010000142.1:0-2361 GCA_036272355.1 Acidimicrobiales bacterium | reverse complement strand
CGGCCCCCTCCCCACCTGTTGTGGCCGCCGCCCCGTACACCCCGGCATCGGTGGTGGCGGCCCACAGCCCCACCGCCAGACCGACGACGGCGATCGCCGGCCACATCCACCGCCACGACACGCCCGCATGGATGACGAGCGCCGCTGCACCCGCCCCCACCAGTGCTCCCGTGTTGAACAGAGCGTGCAGCCGCACGAGCATCGACGGATGGTTCACGAGCCGGTGCGATGCCTCCGCGTTCATCGCGGTGTCGATGCTGCCCCCCGCGATCTCGGTGAGCACGAGCACCACCACGAAGACCCAACGCTGCCTGGTCAGCGCCAGCCCGCACAGCAGGACCGCCCAGGCCACCAGCGCCAGCCACAGCATCCGCCGCGCCCCGACCCGGTCGGCCAGGTGTGCCATCACCGCGCTCGACACGCCGGCCACCGCAACGGCGATCGCCAGCACCACACCCAGCTCGGCGTCGGACAACGAGTACGCGTGCTGGATGTCGAAGAGCATCACCGCCCAGCTCCCCCAGAACAGCCCGAACGTCACGAACGAAGCGACCACCGGGCCCGCACCCGCCAGCGGCGACGCCGCCCTCCGCACCGACCTCGTCGACGAGGTCGTCAGGACCTGCCCGTCGCGCCCGCCTTGGCCAGGAACGTGCCGCGGTCGAGCACCACCCGCGTCACGCGGCCCGCGCCGACGAGTCCACCCCCGTCGCCCTCCAGGCGGGCCGCCGAGACCGTGAAGATCAAACGGCGCCCCTCCACTTTGACCAGCGTCGCCTCGGCGAGCACCACCGAGCCCACGGCAACCGGCGCCAGGTGGTCGAACTGGACTCGCGTCGCCACGCTCGCCTGCGACTCCGCCAAATGTCCGTCGGTCGCCCGGCACGTCGCCTCCTCGCACAACGCGAGCAAGCGAGGCGTCGCCAGGACGGGGACGTCGCCCGAGCGGAAATGTTCTGCCGTGTCCTCCTCGGCGACGGTCAGTTCGAGCTGGGCGCTCAGCCCGGCATGAGGTCCATGGCCCGCCGCGGTTGTGGGGGCGGCCTCGGATGAGCGTTCGGGCACGACGATTACGATACCGCCGTGACCGACACCGCCCTCATAGAACCTGACGTGCTCGAACGCGTCCTGACGACCGCACTCCAGGCCGGCGGCGACATGGCGGAGGTCTTCGCCGAGGACGCCGTCACGTCCGGCGCCGTGCTCGATGACCGCCGCATCGAGGAGCTCTCCTCCGGCCGTTCCCGGGGCGCCGGCATCCGCGTGGTCGACGGCGAGACCACCGGTTTCGCCCACACCGCCGACCTCACCGAGAGCGGCCTCCTCGCCGCCGCCCGCGCCGCCGCCGCCGTCGCCCGCGACACCGCCGCGGGCAGCCGCACCGTCGCGCTCGGGCCGGTCGCCGGCCACGACCGTGGCGAGCGCACCCTGCCCGGCGACGTCGACAAGGCGCGCAAACTCGAGCTCCTCACGCGGGCCGACGACGCCGCCCGCGGCGCCGGTGACTCCATCACCCAGGTCCAGGTCGGCATCGGCGACAGCCGCCGCCGCGTCCTCATCGCGAACTCCGAGGGTCTCTTTGCCACCGACGACCAGATCCGTAACCGCTTCAACGTCTCGTGCGTCGCCAACGGCGACACCGGGATGCAGACGGGCTACGAGTCGCTCGCCCGCACCGAGGGCTTCGAGATCTTCGAACGCCAGGCCGTCGAGGACCTCGCCCGCACCGCCGCCGGCCGAGCCCTCACCAAACTCAGCGCACGTCCGGCCCCCTCGGGCGAGGTGCCCATCGTCCTCGCCGGCGGCAGCGGCGGCATCCTGTTCCACGAGGCGTGCGGCCACGGCCTCGAGGCCGACCACATCGTCAAGGACGCGTCCGTCTACACCGGCCGCGTCGGCGAGCTCGTCGCCAGCCCCCTCGTCACGCTCGTCGACGACGGCACGGTGCTCGGCGAATGGGGCAACTTCGCGGTCGACGACGAGGGCAACGCCCCCGCCCGCAACGTCCTCATCGAGAAGGGCGTCCTCACCGACTACATGTGGGACTGGCTCCGGGCCCGCAAGGAAGGCCGCAAGTCGTCGGGGAACGGACGTCGCCAGAGCTACCAGCACCTGCCGATGGTGCGCATGACCAATACCTACCTTCTGGCCGGGACGGAGAACGCCGACGAAATCGTGGCCCAGACGCCGTCGGGGGTCTACGTCTCCAAGCTCGGCGGAGGCCAGGTCAACACGGCGACCGGCGACTTTGTCTTCGGCACGACCGAGGCGTACCTGATCGAGAACGGACGCATCACCGAGCCCCTGCGCGACGCCAACCTCATCGGCAACGGCCCCGAGGTCCTGCGGCGCATCGACGCC
>DATAYX010000141.1:0-3655 GCA_036272355.1 Acidimicrobiales bacterium | reverse complement strand
AAGGCCGTGCTCAAGGAGATCACCGACGCCGAGGGCGAGATCATCACGTTCATCGACGAGCTCCACACGATCGTCGGTGCCGGTGCGGCCGAGGGGGCCATGGACGCCGGCCAGATGATCAAGCCGATGCTGGCGCGCGGCGAGCTTCGCATGATCGGTGCGACGACGCTCGACGAGTACCGCAAGTCCATCGAGAAGGACGCCGCACTGGAGCGCCGTTTCCAGCCGGTGTTCGTCGGCGAGCCGTCGGTGGAGGACACGATCGCGATCCTGCGCGGCCTCTCCGAGCGCTACATGGCCCACCACAAGGTGCGGATCCAAGACGCCGCGCTCGTCGCGGCGGCTGTGCTGTCCGACCGCTACGTCACCGGGCGCTTCCTGCCGGACAAGGCGATCGACCTGATCGACGAGGCAGCGTCGAAGCTGCGCATCGAGATCGACTCCATGCCGACCGAGCTGGACCAGATCACGCGGCGTATCCGCCAGCTCGAGATCGAGAAGCTGGCGCTCGAGAAGGAGACCGACGACGCCTCGCGCGAGCGCCTCACGCGCCTGGAGCGTGAGCTGGCCGAGCTGGGCGAGCAGCGCGACTCGATGGCCGCGCACTGGCAGCAGGAGAAGAACTGCCTCGACGCGCTGAGCCGGCTGCAGCAGCAGAAGACCGAGCTCGACGAGGAGGCGGTCCGGTTGGAGCGCGACGCCGACCTGGCCGGCGCCTCGGCCATCCGCTACGGCCAGCTGCCCGAGCTGGAGCGCCAGATCGAGGAGGCCAACGAAGACCTGGCCAAGCTCCAGGCGGGGAACCGTTTCCTGAAGGAGGAGGTCGACCCCGAGGACATCGCCCAGGTGGTGTCGCGCTGGACGGGCGTGCCGGTGTCGCGGCTCATGGAGGGCGAGGTGCAGAAGCTCGTGCGGCTCGAGACCACGCTGCACGAGCGCGTGGTGGGCCAGGACGAGGCGGTCACGGCCGTCTCCAACGCCATTCGCCGCAGCCGCGCCGGCTTGAGCGACCCCAACCGGCCGATCGGATCGTTCCTGTTCCTCGGTCCGACCGGGGTCGGCAAGACGGAGCTGGCCCGGGCGCTGGCCGACTTTCTCTTCGACGACGAGCGCGCCATGGTCCGCATCGACATGAGCGAGTACATGGAGAAGCATGCGGTGTCCCGCCTCGTGGGTGCGCCGCCCGGCTATGTCGGCTACGACGAGGGCGGCCAGCTGACCGAGGCCGTGCGGCGCCGCCCGTACTCGGTCGTGCTGCTGGACGAATTGGAGAAGGCACACCCGGACGTCTTCAACATCTTGTTGCAGGTGCTCGAGGACGGGCGCCTGACCGACGGGCAGGGGCGTACGGTCGACTTCACCAACACGGTGCTGATCATGACGTCGAACCTCAAGGGTGAGCCGCAGGACTACTTCAAGCCCGAGTTCATCAACCGCATCGACGAGATCGTGCGCTTCAAGGCACTGAGCCAGGAGGACCTGGCGACGATCGTGAAGATCCAACTGCGGAAGCTACGGGGCCGTCTGGCCGAGCGGCGTCTCTCGCTGGAGGTGTCGCCGGCGGCGGAGGAGTGGCTGGCAAAGACCGGCTACGACCCCGACTACGGCGCCCGGCCGCTACGGCGCGTGCTGCAGCGCAACATCGAAGACCCGCTGGCGCTGGCGCTGTTGGAAGGCCGCTACCTCGACGGCGCGACTGTGCACGTGGACGTGGAGGGCGACGAGATCGTCCTGCATTGACGTAAACGCGTTAGTGGCCTCGGGCCTCGAGCTGCTTGAGCGGAGCGGGTGAACTCCAGCCCGATTGCTGCGCTCCTGCCGAGCGCAGGAACGGGAGCAGGCCACCGTTTTGGGCCTGGACCGTCGCCTCTCCGTCCGTCGCCATGCTGGCGATATCGGTAAGACCAATGCTGTTGGCCGCACCGTAGAACGGGGCACCGCCATAGTTGAAAATCCCGCCATCGTTGGCGCTGAACCAGTAGCCGCTGCCGTCGGGCATCGCTGCCATTGAAGTGATCGGAGCTGCGAGGTGGAGCGCGCCGGTCGAGCCGTAGAACTGGGCGTCGCCGTAGGCGAAGATGCCGCCGTCCGAGGCAACGAGCCAATATCCCCCGTCGTCGGGTGTCGGTGTCATCCCGACTATCGGTTGGTTCAGGTGAATGGCACCGGTTGAGCCGTAGAACTGGGCGTCGCCGTAGGCGAAGATGCCGCCATCGGAGGCCACCAGCCAGTACCCGTTACCGTCGTTCGTCGCCGCCATGCCAACGATCGGCTTGTTCAATTGGATGCCGCCGGTAGAGCCGTAAAACTGCGCGTCCCCATACGAGAAGATGCCGCCGTCAGAAGCGACGAGCCAGTATCCACTTCTGCCGGACTCGGCGGGCAGGGCAGTCATGCCGACGACGGGCTTGTTCAAGTGAAGCCCACCAGCAGATCCGTGGAAGATGGCCGAGGGGCCGAAGGTGAAAATTCCCCCATCGGCAGCGACCATGTAGTACCCGCCGTTGTTGCCCGTCTGCGCTATCCCCACAATCGGGCTGTTCAGTGGTAGCCCGCCGAGGTCACCATAGAACTGTGCGTCGCCCG
The DNA here is from genome assembly GCA_036272355.1 of Acidimicrobiales bacterium. Classification (GTDB taxonomy): domain Bacteria; phylum Actinomycetota; class Acidimicrobiia; order Acidimicrobiales; family RAAP-2; genus Bog-473. Next base: position 1,069 of record DATAYX010000141.1, on the reverse strand, counting down.
CGTAGCCAATCGAGCCCCCAGACGTGACCTGGTAGTAGCCGATGGCACCATTTCCCGAGGCCATGACAGAGGTGCCGGGAACGGAAGTGCCGTTGTCGGTCAGCGTCAGTGTGGCGCTGCGTGGGCCGAGCGCGCTGGGGAAGAAGGCAACGTCAAACGTGCAGCTGTCACCGTTCGCGAGATTCACGTTCCCGGTAGTCGGATCGAAGTCCGGGCAGGTGGAGGTGCTGTCTGGGAATTCTGTGAAGTCGTTGCCGTTCGCGCCCGATCTCTCGAAGAATGTGAGGGTTTGTTCTGAGCCCGAGTTGTTCGTCACTGCGTACTGCTGCGACGTATCGGTGCCCAGAGTGGTGTCGATGAAAGAGACCGTCGATGTCGAGACAGACAGCGAATGGGCCGCTACTGATCCGGCCGCGCCCGGAGCGTTAACTGCGGCGAGCCCGACGACCGGGCCGCTCAGAGCAACCGCTCCCGCCAGCGCGCACGCCGCCCTCTTCCAGGACCCGAAGTGCGTCATGGACCACCAACCTCCCCGTGAACGGGCCACATGGGAGCCCGCCTGGCGGTAACCCTAACCGCGTACAAGCACGCAAAAAGAACAATTCATCGCGCTGTTGCGAAAGCCGGCACGACCGCTCAGACGAGCGCACCCTGCTTTCCGAAGACATCGACGAGGTTGCGGCAGAACGGCACCAGGTCGCCCGGTCCTCGGCTGGTGACCATTGTGTTGATGCCCTGGCGGCAGACGACGACGTCGCGGTCGACCCAATAGGCCCCGGCATTGCGCAGGTCCGACTGCAGGCTCGGCCACGACGTCACGGTGCGGCCGGCCACAAGGTCGCCTTCGACGAGCGGCCACGCTCCGTGGCAGATGGCCGCTAGGGGTTTGCCGGCCTCGAACATCGCCATGAGGAAGTCGACACCCGCGGCGTCCGTGCGCAAGCGGTCCGAGTTCGCGACACCGCCCGGCAGGACGACAGCGTCGAAGTCCTCAGCGCGGGTCTCGTCCGTCACCAGGTCCACGGGAAACCGGTCAGCCCGGTCCAGGTGGCACATGGTCTCGACCATC
>DATAYX010000140.1:0-3366 GCA_036272355.1 Acidimicrobiales bacterium | reverse complement strand
AACGCCAGCTCGGGATCGGTGATCTCCCCCGCACTGAGCCCGGCCCCGAAGGGCGGGGAGGCCATGCCGGTGATGGCGTCGGCGTCGGCGAACATGACCTCGGCGCTCACGCCGTCGGCATCGAGTTCCTTGTCGCGCTGTTCGATGTCCCAGGCGCCGCGCAGGCCCTCTTCGTTCTCCGTCTCCCACCCCATGATGTAGTCGTAATTCATCGTGAGGGCCTCGTCGCGGTGCGCTTGGCGCTCGGCCAGGTACTCGTCGAACGCAGCGTGGTATGCGGAATCGAGGAAGGGGCGGTAGCCCTCCGCGGGCAACCCGGCGTGGGCGTCGGCCGAGATGATCGTGTACCGGTCGCTCATCGCTTCGCCCCCAACACGGACAGGTCGTCGTAGCGCTGGTGGATGAACGGCTCGAGTCCCGCCCGGGGCACGGGCCCGATGACGCGGCCGACCTGGGTCGAGGTCCGTTCCGTCCAGTTGAGGTCGACCATGCGCCGGACCACCAGGTCGGCCACCGGGTCGAGCGGTGCCTCCTTGAGGATCAGCTCGCCGTCGATCGACTCGTGGATCCGCGTCTTCTCGGTCTTCTCGCCGTAGACGAGCAATGGGTCCTGGTCCAGCACCCCGGCCGCCTCGCAGGACGGTGAGAGCTTGAACCAGAAGTCCGTCTTGGCCAGCTCGTAGTTGTCCCGCGTGCCGCTGATGCGGCCGTTGACCTCGCAGAGCACCGAACCCATGCGGGCGATGCGCGCGGAGATGGCGTCACCGTCACGCTGGACCTCCACCTCACCCAGCTTCTTGGGCTCGCCGTTGATCTCCCTTCCTCCGACGAGCGACTGCTCCGTCGTCATCGGCATCAGGATCGGGTACTCCCCCACCCGGTCGTCGTGTCGGGCCTGCACGCCGATCCAGCCCGCGCCGAACACGGGAAGGCCGGGCATCTCGACGCGGGTGATGGTGATGCGGACCAGCGGCTGGGGCCCGGGTTCGAGCGGCGGCGGTAGGACCGCCGCGATGATCTCGGGCTCGGTCTCGTAGAGCGCGGTGACCGCCTCGGACCAGATGTCGGCCTTCTTCGCCTCGATCTCGCGGTTCACCTGCTCGCGGCGAGCCCCATAACGGACGGTGTGCACGGTTCCTCCCATCTCGTCCGGCGTCACCAGGCGCGCAGCATCTGGGTCGGGTCGAACGCGTTGCAGGTCGTCTTCGGCCACTCGGTTTGCGGGAGCGGCTTCGCCACGTCGGTGACGAGCGGTCCGATGCGGTCGCCGATGGGCCGCAGCGCGGCAAGGTCGAAGCAGTAGAAGTCAGCGGCGGTCGATTCGACCATCGCGCGCACGTCGGGCTCGTCGTAGTCGGCAAAGGCCACGCGCAGCGCTTCGGTCGTAAAGGGATAGCTCCCCTCGGTGTGTGGGTAGTCGGCGCCCCACATCACGTGCCCGATCCCGAGATCGCGGCACAGCGGCGCCTCGCTCGGGCGCAGGAAGGAGGCGCCGATCCAGAAGTTGCGAGCGAAGTACTCCGACGGCTTCATCGTCATCTTCGCCGCGGCGGCCCCGAAGAAATTGGACTCCGCCGCATTGGCCAGCGTCATGCGGCCGTAGAACCAGTCCAGCGTCTCGAGGCCGCGGGGCAGCCATGCCACGCCCTGCTCGGTCACGGCGAAGCGCAGCGTCGGGTGGCGCTCCACGACACCGGAGAAGATGAGGTGCCACACGGAGCGGTGGCTGAACCACGGGATCTCGATGAGCATCATGGAGCGGGCCGCCTCGTGCTCGCCGTAGTCGGGCAGGGCACTGCCGCCGTGGATGTTGATCGGCACGTCGAGCTCGGCGCAGACCTGCCACAACGGCTCGTAGTGGTCCTCCCAGAGGGGCGGGAGGTGCGAGTTTGGTGGGATCGACGGCAACAGGATGCCCCCGAAGGGCGCGTCGAAGGTCTCCTTGGCCCAGCGCACCTCGGCCACGGCGTCGTCCATGTCATTGGCGAACACCTGCACGATGCCGGCGCGCCGCCCCGGCGCCGCTGCGCAGAAGTCGGCCAGCCATCGGTTGTGCGCCTGGACGCCGGCCCAGCGGCGCTCGTAGTCCTCGGGGCTCGGCGGGAGGGCGACCAGGTTCCCCTCCTCGAAGAACGGCGGCACCGTGTTGGGGAACAGCACCTCCGCCGCGATGCCGTTGGACTCGGTCTCCTCGAGCCGACGACCATTGTCCCAACTGCGGTACGCCGTCGGCAGGAGGAGGTCGGCGAAGGGGTTCGTGTACGCAGCCGCCCAGGCGTCGAAGTCCTCGTGCCAGCGGCTGGCCAGGTAGGCGCGGTAGTCGCCGATGTCGCCGCCGGCGTGGCCGTCGGCCGAGACGACCGTGTAGCGCTCGGGTGCTGCGGTGGTCGCCATCAGGTCAGTGCCGCCGGGGGGAGTCGGCCCGCGGCGATCGCGTCGGCCCGGCGGTGCAGCATGGCCGTGCTGTCCTCGAGACCGTGCCCGATCACGAAGTCGCCCCGCTTGACGCCCGCGACGCAGAAGCGGCCGAGCTCGAGCAGGTCCATCAGCTGGGCGGGGTGCCCGGATGCCTCGAGCTGGGCCTTGAACTCCTCGAAGGTCGTGCCCGGCGCGGGCGGTCGTGGCTTGGTGCGGGCCAGACCGACGGGACGGTTCCGCTGCGCCGTCCACAGACCGGTGTCGAGAAGGCCGCCCGACGGATAGAACACCGCGGCCCGGACGTCGGTGTCGGCGGCGATCAGCTGATGGGCCAGTGCCTCGGTCAGACAGGAGATGGCGGCCTTGCTCGAGGCATAGACCGAGGCGTAGGGCACGGGCGCGATGCCGCCGTCCATGCTCGACGTGTTCACGACCACGCCCTGCTCACCCGACTCGATCATGCGGGGCACGAACGACAGCATCCCGTTGGCCACTCCGAACACGTTCACCGAGAAGCACCAGACCCAGTCGTTCGCTTCCTGCTCCCACGGACGGCCGCCGCCGCCCGAGGTCACCCCCGCGTTGTTGAAGAGGAGGTGGCACGCGCCCTCGGTCGAGAACACGCTCTCTGCCAGTGCCTCGACGGACGCCGGCGACGAGACGTCGGTGACGACGCCGCGGACCTCGCCCAGGTCGGCCAGCTCCTTCAGCGCCGTCTCGAGGACGGGCTCTTCGACGTCGGCGATGACGACCCGCGCCTTCTCCTCGAGCAGGGACTCCACGATGCCGCGCCCGATGCCGCCCGCTCCCCCGGTCACCACGGCCACCCGGCCGTCGAGATCGTCCAACGCTGTGCCCCCAGTCATCGAGACCCGTGTCGCGGCCCACGTTAACGCCCCGGGCCTGACACGCCCGATGGGCAACCGGGTCTGCATCGACGGTCCTGCT
>DATAYX010000139.1:0-2034 GCA_036272355.1 Acidimicrobiales bacterium | reverse complement strand
GTGCGCGTCCGGTCCGGCGTGGCGTCGGTCGCGGTCTCGACACCGCCGGTGCCGGCGCGCAGGTTCACGTTGATGCTCACGATGTCGGCATGCCGTGCGGCGAACGACAGCACCCGCCGGCCGCCGCCGCCGATGATGAGCGGAGGACCCGGTTGCTGCACCGGACGAGGCGTCGAGGTGTGCCCGATCACCTCGTAGTGCTCGCCGTGGAAGTTGAAGGGGCCGTCGGTGCGCAGCAGCCCCTGGATCACCTTGACCGCCTCCTCGAAGCGGTCGACGCGGCGCGCAGGGTGGTCGTAGGGCATGCCGGCGAAGTCGTAATCCGTGCGCTTCCAGCCCGCACCCAGGCTGAGCTCGAGGCGGCCGTCACTCAGGACGTCCAGGGTGGCGGCCTCCTTGGCCAGGACGAAGGGGTGGCGGTAGTCGTTACAGAAGACAAGCGCGCCGACCCGCAGCGTGGTGGTGGCAGCGGCGACCGCAGCCAGGGCGGGTACCGGTGCTAGCTGGTCGTCGAAGTGGTCCGGCATGAGCAACGCGCTGTAGCCCATGTCCTCGGCTTTGCGAGCCTGCTCGGCCCATGACTTGGCCGTGCCGTCGGGCGCCTTGCTCAGCTGCGCGGCGAAGCGGAAGCGTCGGTCGTGTGCCATGAGCACATGCTGCCTCATCGCGGTTGTGGCTGCAGGAGCACGGAGGCCCGGGTCGCGCCGCCCTCGTCGTGGTGAGGTTCTGGCACGGCGCCCAGCCGTCGGAGAGACTGCTGGCGACGGACGCAGGAGACGGGGAGGGCGGGTAGCCACCGATGGGTTCTGCTCTACCGGCTCCTCCAGTGATCGCCGCTCGTGCGCCTTGAACGTTCACAGGGTCACCAATCGGGTCAGCGCTGAAAGTAATTGGTATGCAAGTCCCTCACCACGGAGTCGATGGGATGGCCGCTCACCGTGATCGCGCCTCGCCAAGGAGTGGCCAGTGAGAGGAGGAGTGCCACGCTGAGTGCGATGACGATGGTCAAGGATGCAGTCACGAGCGCGGAACGCAGCCCGCCACGGATGCCGACCACGCTGGTGTTGACAATGAGTGCCATTCCAGTGAGGACGACGAGAATCGCGTAGAAGTCGGGCAAGGAATGGCTCGCGGCGGCGAGGCGCAGTCGTCGCTGACTCGTGAGCGCATCCACATTCGTGAGTAGCTCCATACCTGTGGCCGTCCCGACTCCGGGGCGGGCCGCCTGCGACCGAACGGTCCGTTCGAGGACCGCCAACGCGTTGGCGGTGGCGGGATCGGCGCCGTTCGCGGCGGCGTTGCCCTGCCATTCGAAGGTTCGAGTCGCCACCAGGTAGTCGCCCAGCGCCTTTTGAATCGGCACCGTGTCGACCTCCGGATTGGTCGATGCCCAGGCCAATGACGCCGCGTTCGCCGATTCCGTGCTCACGATTGTCTGAGCCGAGGACAACGAGTTGACTTCGTTCGCGAGGGTCAACGCGGTAAGGAGCGCGAATGCAGCCGCAAAGGCGGTCATGAGAGCCGCGGCGACGGAGTGTGCGTGGTCGCGTTCCTCCAGTGGAATGGCGACGAGCGCTAATTGCCTGGCGCCAAATGCGACTGCGATGGCGATGACCAAGCAGCCGATGATGAGCACCCAGACCGACTGGGAGGTCAGCCACACCATTGCGCCGTCACTCTACGCGGTGCCGAAACGCCCGCTCGGGACCTCGGCCATGCTCCAGGGAGGGCACTCTGGGTCTCGGGGCGGCGTAGCCCGGCCCCATCAGCTCACGGGTCCGGCGATCACCCCGCCGCGTTCTAGCATTTGCGGACGGAGGTTGCATCGTTGAGCGAAACCGTCGAAGCGTTGATCCTCGACCTGCTCGAGTGGCTCGATCGATCGCCGCGCCCTTATGCCGAGGTCATGGAGGTCTGGCGGACGTCGTGCCCGCGGCTGCCGGTTTGGGAGGACGCGAACGACAGTGGATACGTCGAACGCCAACGCGTGGCCGGCTCCGGCGAGCTCGTCGCCGTCACGTCGAAAGGTCGCGC
>DATAYX010000138.1:0-1512 GCA_036272355.1 Acidimicrobiales bacterium | reverse complement strand
CGGGCCCCAGAGGATCGCCGAGCCCACGCGGTCCGACTCGGCGAGGACGCGCAATGGTGCGCCGGGCCCGACGAGGTGCTCTTGGCCCACGACCTCATCGAGCGTGCGGGGGCGTAGTCGGGCGGCCAGCGGGGCCTGACGACGCAGGCGGCGGTCGGCGGCGTCGGAGAAGAGGCTCACGATTTCGCCTCGGCGGCGGTGACTCGCCGGGGACTACGCCGATTTCTGCTCGTTTCGCTCGAACTGCAGCGGACGTCCTGCTCGCTGTTTTCGTTTGCGCACACCGTCCTGCTCATTTCGGCGCTCATGAGCAGGTTTTGGCATAGGGCGCGGAACAAGTCAGGGATTTCCATCGCCGTCGGATGCCGGCGGCACCACGACCCGGATGCCCAACTCCGCGAGCGACGCAGCGGGCAACGGCGTCGGCGCGCCCGTGAGCGGGTCCGCGCCCGACTGGGTCTTGGGATACGCGATGACCTCGCGGATGTTCTCCTCTCCCGCCAGGATCGCCGCCAGCCGGTCCACGCCGAACGCGAACCCCGCGTGCGGCGGCGCGCCGTAGCGGAACGCGCCGAGCAGGAACCCGAACCGGCGCTCGGCCTCCTCGGCGTCGATCCCGAGCGCCGCGAACACCTGCTCCTGGATGCCCCGGCGGTGGATACGCACGCTCCCCGAGCCCAACTCCCAACCGTTGAGGACGAGGTCGTACGCCTGCGAGCGCACCCGCAGGGGGTCGGTTTCCAGCAACGGCAGGTCCTCGGCGTACGGCATCGTGAAGGGGTGGTGCGCCGGCGTCGGCGTGCCGTCGGCGGACGCCTCGAACATCGGGAAGTCGACGACCCACACGTAGCGGTGCGGCCCCTCGCTCACCGGCGGTGCGGCGATGGCGGTGCGGAGCGTGCCGAGCACCAGGCAGGCGGTGGCGTACTCGTCGGAGACGGCGAGGACGAGGTCCCCGGGCTCCGCCTTCGTCGCGGCGAGCAGTCCGACAATCTCCTCGTCGGAGAGGTGGCGCGCCAGCGGGCCGTCCAGCGGCGCCGGGCCGTCGGTGACCCGGAACCACGCCAGCCCCACCGCGCCGGCCTGCCTCGCCTGGTCCGTCAGGTCGTCGAGCCGCGAGCGCGGGAAGTCCGCGCCACCCTCCACCCGGAGCGCCTTCACCGTCGGCGAGGAGAAGGCCTTCACTTCCGTCGCCTCGAACACGGGCGAGAGGTCGATCAGCTCCATGCCGAAGCGCAGGTCGGGTTTGTCCGTGCCGTAGCGGTCGAGCGCCTCGGCCCAGGTCATGCGCGCGATGGGCGGGGGACGCTCGCCGGTGGCGGCCTCGGCGGCATCGAGCACGGCGTCGGTGACGAAGCCCATGACGTCGTCCTGGCTGGCGAACGAGCACTCCATGTCGAGTTGCATGAACTCGAACTGGCGGTCGGCGCGCAGGTCCTCGTCGCGCAGGCAACGGGCGATCTGGTAGTAGCGGTCGAACCCGCCCACCATGAGCAGCTGCTTGGCCAGCTG
>DATAYX010000137.1:0-2288 GCA_036272355.1 Acidimicrobiales bacterium | reverse complement strand
AGGAGGTGCTCGCGTTCTATGCCACGCCGGGCCGCTTCACCATGCTCGCAGACGATGCGTTCGTTCCCGGCGACATCGGCCGGATCGTCGAGGTCGTGCAGGGGCTGCTCGTCTACGACGTCGTCGCGCAGCCGTTCTACGACGTGGAGCTCAGCCGGGCCCAGGCCGAGGCCATCCACGAGCGGGACACGGCTCGCCTTCTCGCCGTCGCGCGAGGCATCGACCTCCGTCCCCTCGACGAAGCCAGGCCTCCGGGCAGCCGGGTCGGTGCACGCTGCCACGCGTTCAGCCGGCTGACCGTTGCGTTCCTCCGGGCCGCGGGGCTCCCGGCCCGGGCCCGTTGCGGCTTCGGCGCGTACTTCCGGCCCGGCTGGTACGAGGACCACTGGGTGGCGGAGTACTGGAACGCGACCGACAGCCGATGGCACATGGCCGACGCGCAACTCGATGCAACCTGGCGCAAGATGCTCGGATTCAAAGGGGATCCACTGGAGATCACCACGACGGAGTTCCTCACCGCGGGTCGTGCCTGGCAGGCGTGGCGGAGCGGGGACCTCGACGCGTCACGGTGTGGCCTCTCCGGGATCGACGAGCACGGCGCCCACTGGATCGCCGGAAACGTCCGCCTGGATTTCGCCTCGCTGAACAAGGTCGAGATGCTCCCCTGGGACGTGTGGGGCGCTGGTTGGAAGCCGGGCGAGCAGCCGACCGAGGAGCAGCTCGCATTCTTCGACGGCGTGGCGGCGCTCACCGTGGATGCGGACAGCAGGTTTCGTGAGGTGCGGGAGCGCTACGACACGGATGAGGAACTGCGCGTGGGCGAAGAAGTATTCAACGTGCTCCGGGCCCGAATGGAGGCGGTGTAGCCGTGCGCGCGCGGTCGAAGATGGTCGACTATCTCGAAGGGATTCCGGCTTCGGCCCGGGTCGCGATCGCGGCGCTCGTGGGCGCGGGGGCGGGGGTCGTGGCGGCGTTCTTCACCGTTGCGGAGGCCGCGGCCCTGATCGGCTGGGACGTTGCCGCCGCCGCCTATCTCGTGGGCATCTGGTTGGCCATCGTGCACCTCGCCCCCGAGGCCACAGAGAGCCGGGCCACACGACTCGACCCGAGCAGGGGTCTGGCGGACCTGCTCGTCATCACCGCCGGGGTGGCGATTCTCGCCGCGGTGGCCCTGGCGCTGGCGCGAGCGGGAAGCGCGCACGGGGGGACCAAGGCCTACCTCTTGGTCGTCGGATTGGTGAGCGTCGTGTTCAGCTGGTTGTCGGTCCACACCATCTTCACGCTGAAGTACGCGCGCCTCTACTACGGCGACAAGGTGGGTGGGATCGAGTTCAACGAAGAGGAGGGGCCCGACTACGTGGACTTCGCCTATCTCGCCTTCACGATCGGCATGACCTTCCAGGTCTCCGACACCAACCTCACGGCGAAGCCGATCCGCCGGACCGCGCTCCGCCACGCCCTGATCTCCTACCTGTTCGGGGCGGTGATCGTCGCCCTCGTGATCAACATCGTGGCGAGCCTTCTCTGAGGCAGAAGACCCGTGTAGACCCGGGCGCCCGCCTACTCCTGGACGAGCTCGATCAACGTGCCGAACGACGTCTTCGGGTGCACGAACGCCACCGTCGTCCCGCGCGAGCCGGGGCGCGGTGCCTCGTCGATGACGCGGCCGCCGGCGTCCTTCACCGCCTGGAGCGCGACACCGCAGTCGTCGACGCGGTAGCCGATGTGATGGAGGCCCTCGCCCCTGGAAGCCAGGTACTTCGCCACGGGTGAGTCGTCGCGGATCGGGGTCAGCAGCTGGACGTAGGAGTCCGCCACCTTGAGCAGCGCCTCCTCGACCCCGTCGGTCTCGACCTTCTCGCGGTGGTCGACCGTGGCCCCGAAGACCTCGGCGTACCACGCGATGGCCGCCTCGAGGTCGTTGACGGCGATGGCCACGTGGTCGATCTCGGTCAGAAGGTCCTTCACGCGCCGTGCCTCCGGAACAGCGTGATGCGGTCCTCTCCGATCTTCGCCCGGAACTCGGGGTCGTCGATGCCGAGCCCCTCCCGGGGCGCGAGGCAGAGCACGCCGATCTTGCCCTCGTGCAGGTTGTGGTGGACCTGGTACGCGGCCTCGCCGACCTCTTCGAGGGCGTAGACGGCCGAGAGCGGCGGCAACACCTTGCCGTCGTAGATCAGCTGGTTGGCGTCCCAGGCCTCGCGGTAGTTGGCGAAGTGCGAGCCCTTGATCGTCTTGAGCTTCATCCAGAGGTGGCGGTTGTCGTACTCGATCATGTAGCCCGAGGT
>DATAYX010000136.1:0-3561 GCA_036272355.1 Acidimicrobiales bacterium | reverse complement strand
GGAGATGTCTTCGCCGGGGAAGGCCGCCTGGTGCATCACGGTGCGCAGGTCGCCCGGATCCACCGACCACACGGTCAGGGAGGGGAACTCGACGGCGAGTACGGCGCCGAGATGCTCGAGCGCCGCCTTGCCGGCGCCGTATCCACCCCAGCCCTCGTAGGCCTCGACGCCGGCGTCGGACGTGATGTCGATCAGACGCGGGCGGGGCGCGTCGAGCAGGAACGGCAGCGCGTCCTGCGTGAGGGCGAGCGGTGCGACGACGTTCACCTCGAACGCCACGCGCAGTTCGTCGAGCGGATAGTCCGCCAGGGAGGGGAGTGGCGACGCGCCCAGCGTGCCGGCATTGTTCACCAGTAAATCGAGGCCGCCGAGCGCGACCGCCGCGTCGGTCAGCGCATGGCGGTGGTCGGCGTCGGTGATGTCGCCCGCTACGGGCACGACGTCTGCGCCTTCAATGGCGTGAAACCGGATGCGATCCGCTGCGGCCTCGAGCGTCGTGCGGTCCCGACCGTCGATCACCACCGACCAGCCGGAACCGGCCAGTCCGCTTGCCAGCGCTTCCCCGAGTCCTCGGGATGCCCCTGTGACGATCGCCACGCTCATGGCTGACCCACCCTTCTGAGCGGCTCGGCCGCTCGCCCTGAGTAATATAACAAGGTTTCCCTTGTTTTATTTCCCCAGCTCAGTTGGGCTCGGGATCGACCTCTTGGGCCAGCGTGGAGGAGGTGGAGCTCCCGGCGAAGTTGCGGTCGCCCCCGTACGCGGCGGTGACCGAGCCGGTGCCGACCGGCAGCGTCTCCGATGTGAGCGTCGCCTGGCCGTTCGACACGCTGGCGCTCCCGATGACCGCGCCGTCGTAGGAGAACGTGACCGTGCCGGTCTCCCCCGACCCGGTGGAAGGGAACACGTTGGCGATGAGGGTGACCGGTTGCCCGGAAATCGATATTTCATTGGAACTGACGAGGCCCAAGGCCGTCGTAGCCCGGCTCACCGTGACCGGAGCGGCATCCGACGCGCTTGCCCCGACGTCGGCATCCCCGCCGAACGATGCCTCGATGGCGTGGGTGCCCAACGGGAGAGTGGTGAGGAGCATGCTGGTGGAGGTCACCCCGTCGGTCGTCGTCAGCGTCGACGTGCCGATCGGTGTGCCGTCTTCGGTGAAGGTCACGTTCCCCGTTGGGTTCGCTCCGCCCGCGCTCGCGGCCACGGTGGCCGTCAGGGAGACAGGCTCGCCGGTGGTCGACGTGCGCGGTGACACCGCGACCGACGTGGTCGTCGGCCGCGGCGCGACCCTCTCGGTCAGTGTCGCCGTCGAGGGCAGGAAGTCCGCGCTGCCGTCGTAGGTAGCCACGACGGAATGGGTGGCATCGGTGCCATAGGTCTCGTTGCAGGTGACCTGTGCCGGATCCGTCGACGAGAGGGGCCGCGACTGGCAGCCCGTGACGGGGCTCCCGTCGTCGCGCAACGACACGAGGCCGCTCACCCTGACCGCACCCGGTGCGCCGGCCGCCACCGTCACCGTGTAGGTGACCTGCTGGCCCGGTGCGGCATTGGCGGGTGCCGCTGCGATCGTGGTGTTCGAGGTGTCCGGCTGCACCGTCACCACGTCGGGCCGGGAGGTGCCGGGGCCGGAGAGGACGTCTCCGTCGTACGTGGCGGTGACCGGATTCGATCCGACCGGGAGGTCCGCGGTGTCGATGGTGGCCGTCGTGACCCCTGAGGCCGTGGCCACCGGAGTCCTGCCGAGCAGGGCGTCTCCGGCGGTAAACGACACCGAGCCCGTCGGCGCCGACCCCGACGCGGTCGTCACCGTGGCCGTGAATCGCACGTCTTCCCCGAACTTCGACGTCGGGACGGTGCCGGTGAGGCCGACGGCTGTGGCCGTCGCCGGCACACCGCCGACGAGGCCGAGGGCGCCCTGGTGCGAGTAATCGGCTGTCGCACCGTCGCGTACGGTGGCGAACGTTCCACTGAAGGAGCCGGTTGCCACCACGTACTCGGCACCGGGAGAGGGGCTGAAGCCGCCCTCGAACACCGGAGCAACACTTCCATCGAGCAAGAGCGATCCGTTCCGGATCCGGCCGTAGCCCGACGCGGACGTGGGCGGGCCGTCGATTCCGAAGGCGAGCAACCCGTTCGAGGTGTTGGTGACGGTGGAGGTCTTCTCGAGCTCGACCACGCCACCCGGCGCAATCCCGACGATGCCCGCGTTCGTGAGGTTCGACGTGGCGGCGCCACCGATGGTGATGGTTCCGAACACCTCGAACGCCCCCGCGTTGGTCACGGGCCCGTCGAGGGAGAGCGTGGTCGCGTCGGCGCCCGAGGGTTCGACGGTCACTGTCCCTTCGTTGTCGAGGCCGGAAGCGACCGAAAACGTCGCACCGGCCGATCCCGTCTCGGGGGCGGCTCCCGTGCCGATCGTCAGCGAACTGCCCTTCGCAACACTGAGCTCTCCGACGATGACGGGTGGGTCCTGCTCGACGACCGTCCTCCCGCCAGGGATGCAGACATCGACGCCGGTGGCATCGGGAACGATGCCCGTGCTCCAGTTGCCCGCCGTGCCCCAAGCGGTCGTCCCGGCGCCGCCCGTCCAGATGGTCGTGCAACCGAGCGCACTGTCGGCTGCGGGTGCGACACCGATGCCGGAGACGCCCGAGATGAGCACACCTCCGGCGACGACGCAGAGGCCGGCCACTGCCGGGCCGAGCGTCCGGATCGCACGTTGATGCACCCCGCGCCGCCGGCCCAGTTGCCTCGGATAGCGACGTCCCAGGATTCCCTCCCAACGTCCTGCTGCCAGCGCGCCGACCGTCGGTCGATGCCAAGCACTGTTCCCTCTTCAGTCTGCTCCTCTGGACTACGGACCGGTAGGGCAAACGAGATGGCCTTGGCGCACTATTTGTGCGCCACCCGCGGCCACCGTGCTGTCCGCAGTTCCGCCGGCAGGCAGGTACTCGTCCCAGCCCGTCTGCGACGCGCCCCTACGTCGGCTCCGTGCCCGCCCAGCCCTTGGACTTCTCGACCGCCCGGAGCCACACCGCGTAGGTGGCGTCGGCCAGCTCGACGGGGAGCTGGGGCTCGAAGACAGTGTCCGCCTCCCAGAGCGCGGCCAAGTCGTCGAGCGAGGACCACACGCCCTCGACAAGACCGGCGAGGGTCGCGGCGCCGAGCGCCGTCGACTCGAGGGAGCGCGGTCGCGCCACGGACATACGGCTCTGTTCCGCCTGCAGCTCGAGGAGGAGGTCCATGGCGGCGGCGCCCCCGTCCGCCCGCAGCGCGGCGAGTGGGTGGGACGACGCGGCGGCCATGGCATCGGTCATGTCGCGCACCTGGAACGCCATCGCCTCGACGCAGGCGCGGGCGAGCTGGGCGCGGCCGACGCCGCGGGTGAGGCCGGTGATGATGCCGCGGGCGTCGGGATCCCATTGCGGGCTGCCGAGCCCGGTCAGCGCGGGGACGAACGTCACGCCGCCGCTGTCGGGGACCGACGCGGCGAGAGGGCCGACCTGCGCCGCCTCGCCGATGATGCCGAGGCCGTCGCGCAGCCACTGGATGGCGGCG
>DATAYX010000135.1:0-3634 GCA_036272355.1 Acidimicrobiales bacterium | reverse complement strand
CGAGCGGGACATCTACCTCTACATCAACTCCCCCGGCGGCGTGGCCTACGCCGGGATGGCGATCTACGACGTGATGCAGCACGTCGAGCCCGACGTCTCGACCATCTGCTGCGGCATGGGCATGTCGGCCGCCGCCATGATCCTCGCCGGCGGCGCCGCCGGGAAGCGCTTCGCGTTGCCGAACTCGCGCATCATGATCCACCAGGGCTCCGCCGGGACCCGCGGCGCCCCCTCGGACATGGAGATCCAGCTCCGCGAGGTGCTCGCCCTCACGCACCGCATGTCCGAGATCATCGCCCACCACACCGGCCGCCCGGTCGAGCAGGTGGCCCAGGACATCGACCGCGACCACTACATGACCGCCGAGGAGGCCCGGGACTACGGGATCATCGACGACATCATCCTGCCCCGGCGTGGCGTGGCCGCCCCCGCTGCCGCCGCGGCCCAGGGCCCGGACCCGGACCCGGCCGAACGCACGGAGCGCGAACTGCAGGCGGCCAGCGCCTGAGCGGCCGCCGCAAGACCCCCCGCTGCCTGCCGTTTCTTTAGGGCGAGGCGGGGGCCGGACCCGCCGCGAACGGGCAAGGAGCGGGTGCGAATGGGTGCGGACGAGCGGGACGGTCAGGCGGGCACGGGCGCGGGCGGTGCAGGCGGACGGGCACGGCGCGACCGACCGGACGTCATGAGGAACGGTCTCAGCCGGCGCAACCTCCTGAAGGGCGGCCTGGCCCTCGGTGCCGGCGCGGCCGCCGCGTCGGGGCTCTCCGCGGCCGCCGGCGCCTCCATCGAGCACGCGCTCTCCATCGACGTCACGTCCAACCCCACGCTGAGCGACATCAAGCACGTGGTGATCCTCATGCAGGAGAACCGGTCCTTCGACCACTACTACGGCACCATGTCGAGCGTCCGCGGCTTCTCCGACCCGAACGCGCTCCCCGGCGTCTTCCAACAGGCCGGCTACCAGCCGGGCGTCGGCGCGGAGGCGACCGGCCACATGGAGCCGTTCCACCTCCAGATGCAGTTCCCCACGAAGAACGGTGACTGCACGAACGACATCACGCACGAGTGGGGCGCGCAACACGTGTGCTGGGACAACGGCGCGATGGACCAGTGGGTCAACGAGCACATGCTCGCCGACGGGATCAAGAACTTCGCCCCCACCATGGGCTACTTACAGCGCTCGGACCTTCCGTTCTATTACGCGCTGGCCGACGCGTTCACGATCTGCGACGGCTACTTCTGCTCGGTGCTCGGGCCGACCGACCCCAACCGCGTCATGGCGCTGTCGGCGACCATCGACCCCGGCGGCACGGGCGGCGGGCCCGTGCTCGTCACCCAGACCACCGGGCGCCCCGGGCAGGCCGGCAAGTTCACCTGGGAGACGATGCCCGAGGCGCTGCTCGATGCGGGCGTGTCCTGGAAGGTCTACAACGACCCCACGGGCCTGGCCTTCTTCAACCCGCTGCCCTACTTCAAGGCCTACGAGCCGACCACGACGCGCGGCGCCCAGCTCGCCGCCAACGCACTGGCCAAGAACTTCCCGGCGGAGTTCGCGTTGGACGTCGCCGCGAACACGCTGCCCGAGGTCAGCTGGATCCACGGACCGATCATCAAGTGCGAGCACCCCGCCACGGCGCCGCCCTGGGGCGAGAACCTCGTCAAGTCGGTCCTCGACATCCTCACGTCCAACCCCGAGGTGTGGGCCTCCACGCTCTTCATCCTCAACTACGACGAGAACGGCGGCTTCTTCGACCACGTGCCGCCGCCGGTCGCGCCCGCCGGCACGCCCGGCGAATATCTGACGGTCAATCCGCTCCCCGCGGCCGCGGCGGGGATCGCCGGTCCGGTCGGCCTCGGCTTCCGGGTCCCGTGCATCCTCATGTCGCCGTTCACCCGCGGCGGCTATCTCGCGAGCGACACGTTCGACCACACGTCGACGCTGCGCTTCATCGAGACGCGCTTCGGGGTGACGGTGCCGAACCTCTCGGCGTGGCGGCGCGGCGCGGTGGGCGACCTGACCTCGGCCCTCGCACTCGGCCAGCCGCCGGTCGACGCCAAGCCGTCGCTGCCCCCGGCGCCGCTGCTCAACGTCCAGGTCGACGAAGAGGTCATCGCGAACGCGCTGCTCGGAACGCTCGACGAGGGCATCCCCTACCCGCCGCCGACGTCGAACGTCATGCCGACCCAGGCGACCACGCCCGTTCGCAGCGCGCCGCCCCAGTAGGAGGCCACCGAGCCGATTCGCCGCCGGCCGGTCCGGCGGACGGCCCCGGTGCCGCCGGGCCGCCGCGGTCCCGGGCCGATATCAGACCCGGACAACGTTCCGCGACCTGCTTCGCACGTCCGAGGGAGCGGCGCGTAAGGTAGGTGACACGGGTGTCAGGGATGCGCCGGCACCGCGGGTCACACGAGCACAGGGCAAGGGGAGGACTGCGATGCGCACCGAAGACATGATCCTGGTCAGTGTCGACGACCACGTCATCGAGCCGCGCGGCATGTTCGACGGGCTGCTGCCGGACAAGTACGTGGACGCGGCCCCCAAGCTGGTCCGCCAGGACGACGGCACCGACGTCTGGCTCTACGACGGCAACGTCATCCCCAATGTCGGGCTGAACGCGGTCGTCGGGCGCCCGCCCGAGGAGTACGGCATCGAGCCCACCTCGCTCGAGGACATGCGGGTCGGTTGCTACGACGTGCACGAGCGGGTGCGCGACATGTCGGTCAACGGCGTGCTCGGCTCGATGTGCTTCCCCTCTTTCCCCCAGTTCTGCGGGCAGCTCTTCGCCCGGCGCGAGGACAAGGCCGAGGCCCGCGCCATGGTGCAGGCCTACAACGACTGGCACATCGACAAGTGGTGCGGCGCCGAGCCCGGGCGTTTCATCCCGCTGTCGATCCCGGTCATCTGGGACCCGGAACTGGGCGCCGAGGAGGTGCGCCGGGTGGCCAAGAAGGGCTGCCACGCCGTCACGTTCTCGGAGAACCCCGAGAAGCTCGGCTGGCCCTCGCTGCACAACGACCACTGGGACCCCTTCTGGACGGCCTGCGCCGACGAGGGGACCGTGGTGTGCATGCACCTCGGCTCGTCCTCGCAGATCCTGATGACCTCGATCGAGGCGCCGATCGACGTCATGATCAGCCTGCAGCCGATCAACATGGTGCAGGCGGCCGCCGACCTCGTCTGGTCGCCGATCCTGCGTAAGTACAAGGACCTGCGCTTCGCGCTCTCCGAGGGCGGGATCGGCTGGATCCCCTACGCGCTCGAGCGCATCGACTACGTCTACCAGCACCACCACAAGTGGACCGGCCAGGACTTCGGCGACCAGCTGCCGAGCCAGGTGTTCAAGGACCGGGTCATCACCTGCTTCATCGACGACGCGTTCGGCGTCCAGAGCCGCCAGTACATGAACATCGACAACATCACGTGGGAGTGCGACTACCCGCACTCCGACTCCACGTGGCCGCAGGCGCCGGAGTCGCTCATGAAATATCTCGAGGGCGTGTCCGACGAGGAGATCGACAAGATGACGCACCTCAACGCCATGAGGCACTTCCAGTTCGACCCGTTCTCGGTGCGGCCCCGCGAAAAGTGCACGGTGGGCGCGCTGCGGGCCGAGGCGGTCGACGTCGACGTCTC
>DATAYX010000134.1:0-4832 GCA_036272355.1 Acidimicrobiales bacterium | reverse complement strand
CGGCGACGACGACGCCCGAGGCCCAGAAGCTCCCGAGCAGCAGAGCGACAGCCGCCAAGGCCGGACCGACGCTCAGGGACCACACTGAGTCATGCCCGCGGCGGAGCGACGCCACGAGGACCCCCGTGGCCAGGAGCCCGGCGACGACCAGGGAGCCGATGATCCAGTCGCGGATGCCGGCGCCGCTCGGGATCAGGGCGATGGTGATGACGACGGTGGCGACGACGAGGCCGGCGAGGATCCAGCGGACGGCGCGCGACCTCCGCCGCTGCCACGCCGCCGAGGCGCCCATGCCGCACAAGGCGGCGACGGCCGGGACCAGGGCGGCCAGGTAGTAGGAGTTCACGAATTGCGAGGCGCTGAAGAACGCGAAGGCGGACACCAACCATCCGGTCCAGAGGATGGTGGCGCCACGGAGGGGGTCGGTGCGCGCCGTCCGCCGTCGGAGGACGAACAGGCCGATCGCCGCGACGACCGCCGGGAGGAGGAGCCAGGCGATGTCGCGTCCGAGAGGACCCGTGAGCAGGCGGCTCCACGACGCGCTGATCCCGTACGTGCCGTAGCCCAGCCGCTCGGATTTGATCGCACTGGTGAGCAGGTACTGCGATCGATGGCTGCACCCGTGGGCGCCGAACAACGAGCTCCCGATCCTCGAGAAGCCGTTGTAGGAGAACACCTGAGCGAAGAGGGAGTCGTTGCAGCTGCCGTCGACGTACGGCCGGCTCGTCTGCGGCACGAGGGTCACGGCCGTCATCCAGCTGAGCGAGACGACGAGGACGGCCAGGGCCGACGCCGCGACATGCCAGAAGCGCCGGAGGAAGGCTCGTGCCGGCGCCGCCACGAGATACGCGGCGTAGAACGCCGGCAGGACGAGCCAGGCCTCGAGCATCTTGGCCTGGAAGGCGAATCCCACCAACACGCCGGCCCAGACGAGGGAACGAGGCCGGCCCGACTGGTAGGCGCGGATCGTGGCGTCGGCCGCCAGCACCAGCAACAAGATGAGGAGGGAGTCCGAGATGTTCCCCCGGTTCAGCAGGATCACGATCGGACTGCCCGCCATCACCACCGCCGCGACGATCCCCGCGCCGGCTCCGGCGACCCGCCGGGTGGCCCGGTACACGACGAGGACCGCCAAGATCCCTTCGACGACCTGCGGCAGCACGATCGCCCAGATGTGGAAGCCGAAGACCCGCAACGAGAGTGCCTGGAACCACAACGCGCCCGGCAACTTGTCGACCGACACCGTGCCCCAGGGGTCGGCCGCACCGAAGAAGAAGTTGTGCCAGCTCGACGCCATGCTGCGCGCCGCGCCACCGTAGAACGGCTCGAGGTAGGCCGCGTTCATCCGCCAGCCGTAGGCGACTCCGGCCAGGGCGGCGACGGCGAGGAGCGCGGGGCGCGCCCATGCGGGCTGGCCTTCGGGGGACCGCCAGAACTGGAGGCGCCCCCGCAACGCGGGCCATGTCGTGCGACCAGGGCCGCCAGAACCGCCCGTGCCGCCGGAGTCTTCCGGGGCGCCCCCACTCGGGACCGGCGTCGCCTCTTGCTCCGGATGTGTCGCCACCCGCGCGTCGGGACGAACGGCGACGTCGACCGCCGCGAGGTCCACCTGATCGACCGCCTGAATCCCCTCCAACTGACCCCCTAGCGTGTGGAATTAAACCATCGTCAGGTCGGGCCTCAGGTGAAACGGGATATTCGCGGGTAGGCAACCTTTTGAGGCGTCGCAGGGGTTCAAGGTCGTGATGGACTGAAGCAGCGGCCGGGCACCGGCACCACAGGAGTTCGACCGGTTCGTCGCTGCGGCCGCCCGCGGGCTCCTCCGCCGCCTACCTAATCACGCGGGACCTCGCCGACGCCGATGCCGACGCTGATGCCGATGCGGTCACGGACCACCCGCCAGCGGGCGGAGCACGACCGGGTCGGGGACCCGAATCGACAGGACTCAGTTCGGCTTGACGACCAGGCTCGAGAGGTAGCTCGCAAAGGCCTGGAGTTGGGCCGGCGTGTCGTTGGTCAAGATGCCGGTGTAGTCGGGAGCGGTCAGCCCGCCCGTGGACGCGGCCGAGGGCACCTCGACCGTTTCCCCCCCGACTGTGATCTGGGATGCGACGGATGGGATGTCGCCTTTGGGTGTCTGCTGGTCGATGAACAGCATGTAGGGCCCGGGTGGCACGACGTTGTCCGAGGCGGGAACCTGCACCGTCACCGTGCCGGCGGTGCGGGACACGACCGGCGCCTCGACCGTCCGTTGATCGCCGTCCACGAGGTGTGTGAGCGCGGTGTTGCGCACGAGCATCACCTTGTCGATGGATGAGGCTTCCGGGGTGGAGATGGTCAGCCGGCTGCCGTAGGCGGCGTTGTTGAACGTGCCAGAGGCGAGCGTCACCGGCGACGTGCCCGCCACCGAGGTGATCGTCGGCTGGGGAATACCCCATTCCAGGTAGGGCGGGTTGTAGACCTGGAAGGACGGATCGCGCTGCGCCTTGATGAATCCGCCCGGGAGCGTCGTGTTGTAGGTGTAGCCCGTCGAGATCGGGGAGTGACCGCCGACCAGCACCTGGCCGGTCGGAAGAAGCATCGCCGTGTTGTGGTAGGTCCGGGGGTCGCCGGACGCAGCCAGCGGCGACCACTTCTGGGTCGTGGGGTCGAAACTCTCGGCCTGCGTGACCGGGAAGCTCGTACCCGGCAGGACGACATCGTCGCGGTTCCCGCCGTTGAACGCGATGACCGAGCCGGTCGGCAGCAGCACGGCGGTGGAGAACCAGCGTGGGTTGTTCAAGGCTCCGGTGGGCTGCGAACTGAACTTCTCCGAGCCTCCAGCCGTCGTGACGGTGTTGAGGATGCTCGACGCGTTCGATAGGTAGACCCCCGGTGACGTACCGAGCACGCCGCCTGCCGAGAGGAACTGGGCCCGCGAGTAATTGCCCGAGGCGTCGGGCACGAGGGGCATCATGACGGAGAACGAAGAGCCGCGGAACCCGGCCGTGACGCCGGTGTTGAGCAGGTTAAAGCTCGGCGAGACCCCGAAGGGGAGACCGAGGTCGGTCCAAGTCTGCGTGGTCGGGTTGTACGACGCGGTGAAGTTCCAGAGCGCCTCGTCGTAGGACTGGCCGAAGGGGTTGAAGGTCTGCCCTCCCGCGTCGTAGTAGACGTGGCCGTCAGGCAGCAGGTGCAAACGCGGGAAGAGCGGGAGGGAGTGGTCGGCTGTCGGCGCGTTGGTGGTCCAGGTCCCCTTCTGGAGGTCGAAGGTCTCCGTCTGTTCGACGTTCGTGCCACTGAGCAACGCCGTCTCCGGCTGGTCGTAGACGGGCTTGAGCAGTTTGGTGACGCCGCTGGCGACGAAGACGCTGCCGCTGCCGAGGGTGACCAGGCTCGGGTACCAGCGTCCGAAATTCATCGGGCCGGTCTGGTACCACGATTGCGTGGCCGGGTTGTAGATGCGCGTGTTGCGCAGGCCTTGGAGCTCAGCGATCCCGTACGGGGTGCCCGGCACCTTGGGCTCGGCGTAGTAGTCGGTGCCACCGGGCACGAGGACCTCGCCGTTGGCCAGGAGGGACAGGTCGCTGCAGAAGAGCGCGCCCCCGCCGGGTCCCTGGTCGTTGAGGAGGAGGCCGAGCAGACCAGGCGCGTTCGGGAATAGGTAGTCGGACTGGCCGTCCGCGGCTGCGCCGCCGGTGGGAGGCGTGGGCGTGGTCCAGGTGGAGTTGCGCGGATTGGTGGTGTTGAGTTGCAAGACGCGCGACTGGTCGTTCCCGGCCTTGTCGCCGAACTCGGCCACGATGTTGAAGTCGACGTTCTCCTCGCCCTCGAGGCCGTCCCAATAGAGGACGTTGGTCGCGTTCGGATCGCCGTTGGGAGTCGGCAGGTCCACGACGCTCACACCCGCCGGCTTGCATTGGATGTCGGCGGCGGTGCGGTTGGTCTCGGGTCCTTCGGTCGGCACGCCCGCGTTGGCGTTGTAGGGGTCCGACGCCGACGCACCCTCGGTCTCGCCGGGACAACTCACGCCGGGCTCGACGAAGGGTGCGGAGAAGGAGCCGCCTTGGGCGGGGTCAGTGACGGTGTTCTGCGGACCGACCGTGAGGCCCGGCAGCTCGGGTAGCGCGCCGATGTCGGGTAGCTGGTTCAGTCCGGGCAGTTGGTTGAGTTGCGGCAGCGTGGGCGGCGCGGGCAGCGACGGTGTGCTGAGGCCTGAGCCGGTGTTGCCGGTCGACCCCGAGTTCGACGATGTCGTGGCGGCGATGTTCGCCCCCGCCAGTCCGCCGGCCAATGCCGGTACGAGGAGCAGTGCGCTGCCGACGACGGTGACGATGCCAGCGGCCCTGAGCCCACGGCGCCGGCTCCCGCCCCGGCCGCTCGCGGTACCTCCACTCCACGTGCTTGCCATGCGGTCACCCACCTTCCGGCCGGCCCCCCCGTTTTGGGAAACGGCGGATCTAGGACGGTCTTGCGACACCAATGGGGCCGCGACCAGGGAATATCTGAACGGTCGTTTGCTTGGGTGGCCCGCCCGGTTCTCAGGCCCTGACTTCCATCCGCAGGCCTCTCCCGTCGAGGTCGCCCCCCAGGCGAAGTCCTTGCCCGGCCGCAATTCGGCGCGCCGTCCACGCCAGAGCGAGCGCGTCGAAGACGTCGTCCCGCGCCGCACCCGACGGTGGTCGTTCGACCAGTGGTGTGACGCCGACTCCGAGCCCGACCCGCAGGGCCGCGACCCGCTCGTCCCGTCCCTCTTGCGTGCGTTTGGTGTGCCGCATCGGCGCGCCGCCGTGCATCAGGGCAAAGCTGAGCTCGGGGCACGCCTCGAACAGCTGCGCTTGCAGGCGCGGTGA
>DATAYX010000133.1:0-1761 GCA_036272355.1 Acidimicrobiales bacterium | reverse complement strand
TATCTGCAAGATGAAGACAACCGCGACGAGCGCGACCACGACACCGAGCCGCACCACCGAGCGCTCGCTCGAGAAGTGGTCGAAGGGAAGCACGTACAACGCGCCGAGGAGCAACGCGAGCGCACCGAAGATCGTCGCCCCGGACCGCACGAGTGCACGGCGCTGCTGACGCTTGTCGAGGTCGGCCAGGCGCAATGGCTCCATGCACCAACGCTAACGATGGCGACACGCGGGATCGCGGAGTGTCGGCGCCGGACCTTGACCGAGGGCGCCGCGGCCGTTCAGCTCAGCCGAGCCCCCGCACGATCTCGACGATCTTCTGACCGCACTCGGTGGGATTCTGTGCCACGGCGACGCCGGCCCCTGCCAGCGCCTCCATCTTGGCCTGGGCGGTGCCGGAGGAGCCCGAGATGATGGCGCCCGCGTGGCCCATCTTGCGCCCCGGGGGCGCCGTCACGCCGGCGATGTAGGCGGCAACGGGCTTGCTCACGTGGGCGGCGATGAATTCGGCCGCCCGCTCCTCCTCCGAGCCCCCGATCTCGCCGATCATCATGATGGCTTTCGTCTCGGGGTCCTTCTCGAAGGCATCGAGGCAGTCGATGAAGTTGGTGCCGGGGACGGGATCGCCGCCGATGCCCACGCACGTGGTCTGCCCGATGCCCTGCTGCGACAGCTCGTGCAGCGCCTGGTAGGTGAGGGTCCCCGATCGAGAGACGATGCCCACCGGCCCTCCGGCCAGCGCGATGTCGCCCGAGGTGATGCCGATGTTGCACTTGCCGGGACTGATGATCCCGGGGCAGTTCGGACCGAGCAGGCGGGTGTTGGGGAATTCCTGGACGAGGCGGTTGTAGGCCACGGCCTCGTCCTGGGCCGGGATGCCCTCGGTGATGCAGACGATGAACGTGATGCCGGCCTCCGCAGCCTCGATGATCGCGTCCGCCGCACCGCGGGGCGGCACGCTGATGAACGACGCCGTCGCCCCCGTCTCCTTCACGGCCTCCGAGACTGACGCGTGGACGGGGATCCCCTCGATCTCCTCGCCACCGCGCTTGGGGTTGGTGCCGGCCACGACCTTCGTGCCGTAGGCCTTGTTGCGCAGGCCGTGGAAGAGCCCCTGGCTCGTCGGGCTGATGCCCTGGATCACGACCTTGGTCGTCTCGTCGACGAAGATGCTCACGTTCGTTCCTCTCGGTGGGTGACTCGGGTTAGGCCTTGGCCAGCGCGACGGCGCGCCGGGCAGCATCGAGCATGGTGGGCTCGGCGATCAGGGTGTCCGACAGGTGGTCGGCCAGCAGCGCCCGGCCCGCCTCGGCGTTGGTGCCGTCGAGGCGCATCACGACAGGTGAGTTGAGGCTGACCCGCCCCATGGCCTCGATGATCCCCTTGGCCACCTCGTCGACACGCGTGATCCCACCGAAGATGTTGACGAAGATGCTCTTGACGGCCGGGTCGGCGTTGATCACCTCGAGCGCGGCGGCCATCACGTCGGCGTTGGCGCCGCCGCCGATATCCAGGAAGTTGGCCGCGCCCCCACCCACCTGCGTCACCACGTCGAGCGTCGACATCGCGAGGCCCGCACCGTTGGCGATGATGCCGACGTCGCCGGAAAGGCCGATGTAGTTGAGGCCCTTCTCCTTCGCCATCTTCTCGCGGGGGTCGATGTCGGAGTCGTCCTCGAACTCCTCCCACTCGGGGTGGCGAAAGGAGGCGTTCTCGTCGAGGGTTACCTTGGCGTCGAGGGCGTGGACCTTGCCCTCCGGG
>DATAYX010000132.1:0-7021 GCA_036272355.1 Acidimicrobiales bacterium | reverse complement strand
CGTGTCGGTGCAGATCGACCAAGTCCGCCGTGCACCCGTTGGCCGGGACGAACCCGTTCTCCGAGGCCTCGAAACCCGCGGCGCAGAGTGCCTGCTGGCCCGTATCCGAGAACAAGAAGTCCAAGAAGAGCTGCGCCGAGGCCGGGTCGGCGGCGCCTTTCGCGACAGCGATCCCACGCGGCACCAACGGCGTGGCGTCCTTCATGAAGATGTAGTTGGCGAGACCCTGGAAGTGCGGCAGCACACCCTGGGACAACCCTGAGGTCAAATACCCGATAGATGCGCCACCTTGGAGCATGTAAGAGAGCCCCGACAGGCCGTCACTGAAGGTCTTCGAGTTGGGGGCAAGGGCGGCGGCATCCTTCCAGAAAGCCGTGGGGCCCAAGATGTGCATCACCCCGTACACGGCGGAGTAGCCAAGTGAATTGTTGATCGTGTATGTCGCCAACTTGTACTTCGCGGAGTTCGAGCGCACCGCCCGCGCAAGGGCCGCGTAGGTCGTTGGAACCTGACCGGATGTGAGCTTCTTCTCGCTGTATGCGGTCAAGATCGGCTCGGGCGACATAACGAACAAGCCGTGTCCTTGGTTCGTAAAGCTCGGGAACCGGTCGAGTCCCGCCGGTGTCACCCCCTGGATGTCTCCCAGTTTCTCGGCTTCGAGCCACGGCCCTATGCCGCTGGCGATCAGCAGATCTGCGCTCGTGGCACCTTGGGCGTGCTCAGACTCGTACTTGGAGAAAACTTGGGCATCCGACAGGTCGTAGTCCTGCACGTTGACCCAGGGGTAGCGCTTCTCGAATGCGTTGATCACGGGCGCGAAGTAGGGCGCTGGTGCGTTGCCATAGATGATCAGCCCGTGTTCGCTGTGCGATGTAGCGATCAGCTTGGCAACGGGCACAGGCGCCCGCGTCGAGTTGGCGCCGGCTGTCGGCTGCGAACCCAGGCTGGCCCCCGCGATTGCAGTCGCAATGACCAAAAGGGCGACGACGCGCCGCAGGTTCAGCGATGTGGTGGAGAAAGTCATGTAATACCCCCGGATTTGATATTTGCTATAGCAACAGTGGACGAAATGCGTGCTCTCGAAAGGCGGAAATAGCTACTGGGTTCCCAGGAATTCGTTTTCGGCGACAACATCGAGATGTCGAGTGGCGGCCGCGGCGATGTGGCCACGCATCAGAGCCTCTGCCTTCGCTCCGTCGCGGTCTTGGAGGGCCTGGATCACATCGCCGTGTTCACCAAGTCCACTCCCGATCGGGTACACGGTTCCAAGGCGCCGGATCGACTCGACTCGAATGGGCCAGTCGAACGCTCCAGCCGCGGCGATCATGTCCACAAGCTGATCGTTGTGTGAGGCTGCGTAGATGAGCTGATGGGTCCTTCGCGCGAGGCGCAGGGCAGCGATCCCCTCCTCGACGGTGTGCGCGGTTGTCGAAGCGGCCATGGTTTCTTCGTGCACGCGTGCAATCGCCGCGAGCTCTCGATCGGACGCCTTGCTCGCCGCAAGCCTTGCTGCAACGCCGGCGAGTGCCGCTTCGACCAGGTTCAACTCGTAGAGGCGATTCACGCTGGGCTGCGCAACGGTAAGCGTTCGACCGTCAATGCGTTCGAAAAGCCGCTCCTGTTCGAGCCTCCGGATCGCCTCCCTGATGGGAGTCGGACTCACACCCAACTCCTGCGCGAGACCTCGCTCAGTTACCCGCTCACCTGCCGGCAGCTCGCCCTCCGCAATCGCACGCCTGATGACCAGGTAGGCCTGGTCGGCCAAGCTCGACGCCGGCTTCAGCTTCATCGACCGAGTTGAAATCAAGTCACGTTCCTAAATGCAATCCAACGGTGCAGGTTCGGATAGGTCGCTATAGCATATAGCAATTCTGGCCGAGGGCAAGCCCGCCGCAGCGTGCACCCTCAGCATGCGGAGTTTCCGCCGGGGAATCCCCAAACCCAGCCCGAAAAGCGATCACTGGATCGACGCTTGTTCCGACCAGCGGATCGACGCCGGCCCCGGCCACCCACGATGCCGTGAGCAAGCGCAGCTCTCCGGTTCGGTCCGGGAATCAGCCTGCCTCCTTCGCCAGAGCGGCGCCGAGCTGATCGACGAGAGCGACAGCGACGAGGCATTCCTCTTGGCTGATGGGGGCAACGGGCGTGGGCGTCAGAAGAAAGGTTCCGAGTATCTTTCCGCCGCCCCGAACCGGGAGCTCCACCTGCCTGGTTGGCAGGCCCGCCGTCGAGGTGGGCCAACGGAGGGGATTGAGGCGCACCGTGCCGTCACTTGCGATCCATGCCCCCTTGCCCGAGGGTTGCTCCCGGACGAACCGGCAGTCCTGCAGTTGGAGGAGCTCACGTAGCTCGTTCGCCACTGCGATGAGCACGAATTCAGCTTCCTCTCCATCGGCGATCCGCTGCGCGAGGTCGTGCAACCTCGAGATCTCCATCTGGCCGCGCACGGCCGCCCGTTGATGGCGCCGGCCACGCGTCGCGAGTTCCCCGACCAGGAGCCCCACGGCGACGAACAGGACTTCCGTCGTGATGTCTCCCTGGCGGCTGATCCGAAACGAACCGTAGGGACGGGTCAAGAGGAAGTCGAAGGATGCGGCCGCCACGATGGCCGCGAGAGCCGCCGCACCTCGGTTCCCCCTCGACGCGATGGCGACCGTGACCACGACGAGCACCAGAGCATCGTCGGCCGGTCCGAGATGCCCGCGGCTCGGCACGAGGAGCAGGGCCACGACGATGGGCACGAACAGGGCGGCGAGCCAGACAAACCATGCCTGATCGCGCTCGGTGAACCGACCCGTTCTGCGGGCAGAGACCGGCTTCATGTCAGTGCTCCGCTCCGGTGTCCGACGCTGAGAGGAGTTCGAAGGCGGGATTGATCATCGCCAACCTGCCCCGGTGTTTCCCGACCATTCCTTCCGCCGTCAGTATGGATCCGCTGCGGAGCCCGCTGATCGACCGCCGGCCGAGGAAGACGATGGTGATGGCCTCGCCACTGCCGTCCACGAGCACGCACTCCAGAGTGGGAATGTCCGAGCGAGGCAGGAAGCGAACGGTCTTGACCCGCCCGGTGACCTTCGCCCGCGCACGCCATTGCAAAGCGGATATTGGTTGGGATCCCGGCGGGGCCGGCACAACGGACCGCGGCGTGACAGGCGGCTGGGTCGCCGTCTCGGGCGAGGCCGCCATCGCCTCGAGCACTGTGTCCACCGTGAGCGCGTTCTCCGTGAGGCCCGGAGCAACATGGAACGGGATGATCGTGGCGTTCACGTGCGGAAGCTGGCTGACGATGTCGACGATGTGGTCTGCCGTCTGATCGTGCAGGATCCTGCGCCAGGCCTTGCCGTACGAACGCCGAGGTAAGAGCAGGCTGACCTCGGTATCTCCGTCGGTCAGTTCGGCCGCCAACTCGAGTGCGGCCCGCCCGAGGCGACGGTCGGGGCAGTCGATGACATCGAGTGGCAGACGGGCGAGCCCCAATTGCTGCCACCGCGTGATGAGCAGCTCGGCGCGCTCGTTGTCGATGTTGAAATGCACTGCGTGGAGGTCGTCGGGCGTCAGCGTGCGGGCGTATTGAATGGCCCTCGCCGTCGCCAGGTCGATCTTGTCCACCAGGATGGCGACGACATGGCGCCGGAGCACCTTTGCCTCGCATGCCGCCACCGCGGCACCTTCTTCGAGGACGGCGTCCTCCTCCCGGTATTCGCGATTCGTCCGCACCAGAGCGAACACGATCAGCGGCATCACGACCACGACGACCCAGGCTCCCTGGGTGAACTCGGCGATCGCGAAGACCACCACGACGACTGCGCAGACCACGGCGGCGACGGCGTTGACCGCAACACCCTTGCGCCAGTGCAGGTCCCGGTGTCGCCAGTGATGGGTCACCATGCCGGTACCGGCCATGGTGAACCCGGTGAAGACGCCGATGGCGTACATCGGAATCAACGCGGAAACCTTGGCGTTGGTGGCGACCAGCAGAACGATGGACGCTCCCGCCAGGAGCAGGATCCCGTTCGAGAACACCAATCGGTGACCCCGGACGGTGAGCTTGCGAGGCAAGAAGGAATCCTCGGCGACGAAGCTGACCAGGAACGGAAAGCCGGTGAAGCTGGTATTGGCGGCCAGGATGAGGATCAGCGCGGTCGCCGCCTGGAGCGCGTAGAAGAGGGCGTGACCGGCGGGACTGGATCCGTAGACGACCTTGCCGATTTCTGAGACCACGGTGGGCGTGCCGTCGACGAAGGGCACCGAGTGGGTGAGCGCAGCCAGCACCGACACACCGAGGAACATCGCGCCGAGGATGGTGCTCATGAGGACCAGGGTTGTGCGGGCGTTCCTCGCCTGGGGTTCCCGGAACACGCTGACGCCATTGGAGATGGCTTCGGTTCCGGTCATGGCGGAACTGCCGTTGGCGAAGGCGCGCAGCAGGAAGAAGGCCGAGACGCCGAGGATGAGCCCGCCGCTGGCGTGTCCGAGCGGCAGCGTCCCGTGGCTGGCCGACGCCTTGGGCAGATTGCCGGCGGCCTCTTTTCCGAGGCCGACGACGATGAGGAGCGCCATGTTCGCGATGAAGAAGTAGGTCGGAATCGCAAATACCCGGCCGGCCTCTCGAATACCCCGGAGGTTGCCGAAGGCGAGGATCACGACGAAAGCGATCGACAGCACAACGGCGTAACCGCCCAGCCGGGGGACGGCCGAGATGATCGCATCGGCGCCGGCCGCCACTGACACGGCGACTGTGATCGTGTAGCTGATCAGCAAGGCCGCACCGGCGATCTGGGCGATGTTCGGGCCGAAGTTGTCTCGGCTCACGACGTAGGAGCCACCGGCCTTCGGATAGGACCGGACGACGTCCCGGTAACAGATCGTGACCACGGCGAGGACGGCCAAGATCGCGCCGGTCATCGGTGTGATGATGGAGAAGGCCGCCAGCCCGGCGATGGGAACCAGGATCCGCAGCATCTCCTCGCTCGCATACGCCGAAGAAGACATGACGTCCGACGAAAGGACGGCGAGCGCAGTGGGCTTGCCCAGCCGTTGACCGTGGAGCTGCTCGCTGACCAGGGGCGGTCCGAGAAGCACCCGTTTCACGCGATAGCGAAGGCTTTCGGGCAGGCTCGCGGCCAGCGTGGTGTCGGTGCGAGTGGGGGAACGGGTCAGGTCGTGGACGGGCCGGCTGACCTGTTCGGTCGTGGTGTCTGTCCCGGCCATGGCGCCTGTTCTAGTCCCCACGGATACCCATGGCCCGCCAGGAGGACGCCGAGAGGTCACCCTGTCCCGTTGGAGGCACGGGTGGCTCGGACTAGAACGGAGGACGCATGACCGACCTGTCGAAGTTCGCCGAGCTCGTGCCGCTGGACAACGGACTCTGTGTCCTCAACACGATCCGGCGGGACGGCAGCGTTCAATCGAGCGTCGTCAACGCAGGTGTCTTGCCGCACCCGGTGACCGGCGAAGCCGTCGTCGGTCTCGTGGCTGCCGGCCGCACCAAACTCCGGAACCTACGGGCCGATCGACGGTGCACGATCGTCGTCCGCGGCGGCTGGCGATGGCTTGCCGTAGAAGGGGTGGCCGAGATCGTCGGTCCCGACGACGCGCGCCCAGAGGTCGATTCGGAGCGATTGCGCGTGTTGCTGCGCGACATCTTCAAAGCAGCCGGAGGCCGTCACGACGACTGGGACGCCTACGACCGCGTCATGGCCGAGGAGGGTAGGGCGGCGGTGCTGATCTCGCCGACGCGGATCTACAGCAACGCGACGTCCTGACCCGCGGAATCAGGCAGTGGGACCCGCGGAACCAGGGTGACCGAACTTGGAGACGAGCCAGCCGGCCTCAGCTCGTTCCCTGCGGCTCGCCGCGCTGACCATCTGCATCCGATCCGCCCGGAGCAATCGTTTTGCGGAGGCGACAGCTGCGGCCGGTTGCTGCGCGATGCGCGCGGCCAAGGCGCCGACCTCGGCGCCGAGCTGGTCGCGGGGGCACCTCGACAGGGCGAGCCCGTAGCTCACCGCCTCGGCGGCGTCGATCCAGCGCGACGTGAAGAAGAGCTCGGCCGCACGCTGGGGTCCGACGATCGCAGGGAGGAGCGCGCTGCTCCCCGCCTCGGGAGCGGTGCTCAGCGACGTGAACGGGAACCGCAGGCGAGCATCGTCCGCCACCACCACCACATCACAGTGCAACAGGATCGTCGCCCCGAAACCGACTGCGGGTCCGTGCACCCCCGCGACGAGTGGTTTGGCGAAGCCGAGGAGCTCCTTGATGAGCGCATCGAACGTCTCGCCCAGTCTTTGCACGCCCTCGGCCCTTTCCTTCTCCAGCTCCTCGAGGTCGACCCCGCTGCAGAAGGCCCGCCCCTGGCCCCTCAGGAGCACTACCAGGACGTCGGGGTTCTCGGTCGCATCGTGAAGGAGTTGCGCGAGGCGCCGGTAGGACGCGGAGGTGAAGGCGTTGAGCCGGGTCGGGCGGTTCAGGGTGAGGGTCCGCACGGGACCGTCGTCCGACGCGAGGACGAGCTGATCCGACGGCGAACCTGGAGCCGTCACGGGATCACGTCCGCCCGAGCGGCGAGCACGTCCCGGAGGCGGCGCTCGACGTCCTCCGTGCTGTGGTCATCGGTGAAGACGTAGGCACGATCGTGCCGGATGGCATCGATCACGTTGGTGGCCACGGTGGCGGCCGGCACCGTGCCGATCGGGTTCATGGTCGTCTTGACCATTCCCGGCATCACGACGCTCGCCCCGACGGGTGCGCCGAGGCCTTCGAGCTCGGCGCGCAGGACGTCGGTCAGGCCGAGGACGCCGTGCTTGGCCACGGTGTAAGGGGCCAGGCGGGGGATCGTCAGGACGGCGGCCATCGACGCGACGTTGACGACATGGCCCTCTTCACCGGAAGCGAGGATCAGCGGCACGAAGGTCCGGACGCCGTGGATCACACCCCAGAGGTCGACGTCGATCACCCGGTGCCACTCGTCGAGCGGGATCTCCCACGAGTTGCCGCCCCCCACCACACCTGCGTTGTTCAC
>DATAYX010000131.1:0-3799 GCA_036272355.1 Acidimicrobiales bacterium | reverse complement strand
GCCAACAGCACCCGGCGCAACTCGAGCGCGAGGCGGTCGGCCCGCCGCACCGTCAGCAGGCCCGAGCCCAACAGGTGTGCCCGGTGACGCGCCACCGCCCCCCAGAGCTCGGACACGCCCTCGGCCGCGGTGGCCGTCGTGTCGACGATCTCGGGCCGCCACGCGTCGGGCCGCGCCAGGTCGAGCATCTGCTCGAGGTCGCGCCGCGCCTCGCGCACGCCCGGACGGTCTGCCTTGTTGATGACGAAGACGTCGGCGACCTCGAGGAGCCCCGCCTTGTTGGCCTGCATCGAGTCGCCCCAGCCGGGCGTCACGACGACGGCCGTGGTGTCGGCGGCCGAGGCGATCTCCACCTCCATCTGGCCGACGCCGACGGTCTCGACGATGACGACCCCGATGCCCGCCGCGCCCAGCAGGCGCACGGCGTCGGGCACCGCCAGTGACAGGCCCCCCAGGTGGCCCCGCGTCGCCATGGAACGGATGAAGACGGTCGGGTCGAGCGCGTGCTGGCTCATCCGGACACGGTCACCCAGGATGGCGCCGCCGCTGAAGGGCGACGTCGGGTCGACGGCGAGGACGGCGACCTGCGGGACGGCCTCCCGCTCGGACTCCGACCCCTCTGACTCCTCTGACTCCTCGAGGGCCGGCCACCCGCCGCGCACCGCCGTGATCAGCCCGTCGGTCAACGTCGACTTGCCGGCCCCTGGCGCGCCGGTCAACCCGAGGGTGTAGGGCATCTCGGCGCGGTACGCGAGCTCCGCCACCGACGTCGCCTGGTCGCCCCCGCGCTCGATGTACGACAACAGCCGCGCCAACGCGACCCGGTCCCCCGCCCGGGCCAGCTCGAGGAGCGCATCGGGCTCTGTGGGCAACGGCGCGCGGGCCGGAGCAGACGAAGACGACGAAGAGCTCACGAACGGGACACCCGGGCACCGAGCCCTTGTAACGACGCCACCAGGTCCTCGTACCCCCGCTGGATGTGATGCGCGCCGCTCACCTCGGTCGTGCCCTCGGCTACCAGCCCGGCCAGCACCAACGCCACGCCGGCGCGGATGTCGGGTGCCCGCACCGCCGCGCCCGAGAGCTTGGGCACGCCGCGCACCACCGCATGATGCCCCTCGGTCCGGATGTCGGCCCCCATGCGCCGCAGCTCCTCGACGTAGCGGAACCGGCCCGAGAACAGGTTCTCGGTCAGGATCCCCACCCCGTCGGCCACCGTCAGCATCGCGACGAGCAGCGGCGAGTAGTCGGTGGCCACCCCGGGGTAGGGCAAGGTCGCCACGTCGGCGGAGACCAGATGACCCTCCGCCGTCGCCCGCAGCCCCGAAGGGCCGAACGACGTCGCCACGCCCATCTGGCCGAGCTTGTGCAGCAGCATCTCCATGTGCTCCGGCCGGGCGTCGGCGATGGTGACGTCGCCGCCCGTCATGCCCACCGCCGCCAGGAACGTCGCGGCCACGACCCGGTCCGGCAGCACCGTGTGCCGCACGGGCGACAGCGACTCGACGCCCTCGACCTCGATCCGGGACGTCCCGGCCCCGCGGACCTCCGCGCCCATCGAGCACAACATCGAAGCCAGGTCGGCCACCTCGGGCTCCTTGGCCGCGTTCTCGATCACCGTCGTGCCCTTGGCCAAGGCCGCGGCCATCAGCAGGTTGTCGGTGGCGGTATGGCTCGGATACTCCAACACCACCCGCGCGCCCACCAAGCGGCCACCCGGCACCGAGCCCCGCACCTCGCCGTGCGAGGACTCGAAGCGCGCTCCCATCGCGGAAAGCCCGTTGACGTGGAAGTCGATCGGCCGGTCGCCGAAGTCGTCGCCGCCCGGCAGCGGCATCCGCACCGACCCCGAACGCGCCATCAGGAGGCCGAGCACGACGACCGACGCGCGCATCTTCTCGAAGAGCTCGCGTGGCGCCGCCGGCTCCAACGCGTCCGCCGCCGGGGACGTCACCGCGACGTCGCCGTTGCCCAGCCGCTCGACGGACGCGCCCAACCCCCGCAGCACCTCGGCCATTGTGTCGACGTCGCTGATGCACGGGACGTTGGAGAGAACGGAGCGTCCCTCGGCCAGCAGGCAGGCCACCATGAGCTTCAACGCGGAATTCTTCGCTCCGCCAGCGGTGACGGTGCCCGAAAGCGGTCCACCGGCCTCGACGACGATCGTGTCGCTGTCGCCGCGCGTCTGCATTCCCCCAAGTATCGCGGTTCCGCGGCCCCCGAACTCCGACCCTGGCCCCCGGTCCGCGATGCCCCACGCACTAGGGTCACTGCCGTGGCGACGCCCGACACACCTGTGACGCCCCAGGCCCGACAAGCCCCCGATCGCAACCTCGCCATGGACCTCGTGCGGACCACCGAGGCGGCCGCCATGGCCGCCAGCCGCTGGATGGGCCGCGGCGACAAGATCGGAGCCGACGGCGCCGCGGTCGAAGCCATGCGCACCGTGCTGTCCAGCGTGCCGATGGACGGCGTCGTCGTCATCGGCGAGGGCGAGAAGGACAACGCCCCGATGCTCTTCAACGGCGAGAAGATCGGCGACGGGACACCCCCGATGACCGACATCGCGGTCGACCCCATCGACGGCACGACGCTCACCGCTCAGGGCCGCAACGGCGCGCTCGCCGTCATCGCCGTTGCCGAGCGCGGCGCCATGTTCGACCCCGGCCCCTGCGTCTACATGGAGAAGCTCGCCGTCGGCCCCCGGGCGAAGGGCGCCTGCGACATCCGCAAGACACCGACCGAGAACCTGCACCGCCTGTCCGAGGCCCTCAGTCGCCCCGTCCGGGACCTCACCGCCGTCATCCTCGACCGTCCCCGACACGACGACCTCATCACCGAGGTGCGCAAGAGCGGCGCGCGGATCCGCCTGATCGGAGACGGTGACGTCGCCGGCGCCATCTCGACGGGCTGGCCGGGCGCCGGCACCGACATCCTCTTCGGCATTGGTGGCACACCCGAGGGCGTGCTCGCGGCCGCCGCCCTCAAGTGCATGGGCGCCGAGATCCAGGGCCGCCTCTACCCCCGCGACGAGTCCGAACGCACCGCCGCGATCGAGGCAGGGTACAACCTCGACAAGGTCCTCACGACCGACGACCTCGTCCAGGGCAACAACTGCTTCTTCGCCGCCACCGGCATCACCGACGGCGAGCTGCTCCAGGGGGTGCAGTACCACGAGTTCGGCGCGACCACCCAATCGCTCGTCATGCGCTCCAAGTCCGGCACCCTGCGCAAGATCGACGCGTCTCACGCGCTGAAGAAGCTGGCGGAGTTCAGCTCGATCTCGTTCTCGTAGCTCGTCGTCGTCGATCGTCGGGCTTCGTTCGATGCCGCCGGGCCTCCGGCCCGGCCGCCGCGCCTTGCCGCCTACGCCTCGCCGGCGGCCACCGACAGCCGCAGCTCGGCCCGCTCGAGCGAGCCCTTCGCCTCGAGCAGCTCAATGTCGACCTCGACTTCCTCACCGCCGCGGCCCGACTGCAGCTCGTTCACGCGCTGGTTGGCGGTGTCACGCGCCTGCTCGGCGCGCGCCACGTCGATCTCCTCTGAGACCTCCGCGATCCCGGCGAGGACCGTCACCTTCGTCGACAGCCCGGGGAGCGGCCCGTCGCCCTCGGCCAGGCCCTCGGCCGCCTGCGGGCTCGTGTCGACCTGCAGGAAGCCGCCGTGCACCGCGAAGCGCAGCAGCGGGCCGTCGGGCTGCTCGAGCTTGAGCTCGCAGGGCACGATGTCGCCGACGAGGGGCGTGTGGCCGTCGAGCACGGTCAACGCGCCTTCCGAGGTGGCCAGCACCACCGAGCGG
>DATAYX010000130.1:0-3866 GCA_036272355.1 Acidimicrobiales bacterium | reverse complement strand
GCTGGCGATGTTCGGCATCAGCGCCGCCTTCCACCGGATTCGCTGGTCGGCTGCGGCGTGGCGACGCATGCGGCGGGCGGACCACAGCGCGATCTTCGTCGGGATCGCGGGGACAAGCACCGCCGTCTCCAGCCTCGCGCTCACGGGTTGGGCGAAGGTCTTCCTGCTCACCTTCGCGTGGGTCGGCGCAGCCGCCGGGATCGCACTGCGGCAGATCTGGCTCGATGCGCCCCAGTGGGTCGTCGCGATCCCGTATGTGATCGTGGGCTGGTGTCCGGTGGTCGTTGCGCCACAGCTGGTGCGCAGCCTGGGCTGGGTCGGGTTCAGCCTGATGCTCGGGGCCGGCCTCGCCTACACGGCGGGCGCGCTGGTCTATGCCCGCAAACGCCCCGATCCTTGGCCACGCGTCTTCGGTTTCCACGAGGTCTTCCACGCGTGCACACTGATCGGTGCCGCACTGTTCGCCTACGTCGTGGCGTTCGTCGCGCTGCCGCGCTACTGATCCGGCCTCACCCGATCACGCCCCGCGTCCGGAGAGAGGCCAGGTCGTCGGCGCGGAGCCCGAGCTCCTCCGCGAGCACGTCGTCGGTGTGCTCGCCGAGCCAGGGCACCCGCGACTCGGGGCCTTCGGCGACCTCCGCGAACTTCACGGGGAGCCCGGGGACGAGGACGGGCTGGTCGACGCCGTCGGGGCGCGGGTGCTCGACGAGCATGTGGCGCGTGGCCAGGTGGGGGTCGTGCACGACCTCGTCGTCGGTGGCGACCGGACCGGCCACCAGGCCGGCGGCATTGAGTGCTTCGCTCGCGGCGCGCTTGGTCTTGTCGGCGGCCCACGTCTCGACGGCAAGACGGATGTCCGACTCGAGGTGCTCGAGCCATCCCTGCGGCGTGGCGAAACGCGGGTCGTCCTCCCACTCGGGCTTTCCGATGGCACGCGCCAGGTCGGGCCACTGGTGGGCGCGCAGGACCTGAAGCATGAACCAGCCGTCGTTGGCGCGGAACCCGTGGAGGATCCCAGGCCAGGGTGTGCCCATCGGGGCCCCCATGGACCAGAAATTGGGGACGACGTCGACCGCCGCCACCATCGCGTCCAACATGGCGACGTCCACTCGTTGGGCCCGTCCGGTCCGATCACGTTGGCGCAGCGCGGCCAGGGTGCCGATCACCCCGAAAAGGGCGGTCACGATGTCGCCGAGACCGCCCATCGGCGCGCCGACCGGTGGCTGGCCCTCGGCGCGCTTGAACTCGTAGGCACCGCTCATGGCCTCGACGATGGCGGCGAGCGCCGGCCAGCCGTCGTACGGCGACGTGGCCGCGCCGGGCTGCACCGGTCGCCCGAAACCCGAGATCGACAAGTACACGACGCGTGGGTGTACCGCCTCGATGTCGTCGTAAGCGAGGCCGAGCCTTTCGGCGGCACCGGACCGGAAGTTCTCTGCGACGACGTCGAACCGCGGCGCGAGCTGCAGCACCAGGTCGCGACCTTCGGGTTGCTTGAGGTCGATGACGACGGAGCGCTTGGAGAGGTTGTTGCGCATGAAGGTCGCCCCGGTACTCCGGCCATCCGGATCGGTCATGGCGGGCATGGCGCCACGGCCCAGGTCCCCTGTTCCGGGAGCCTCCACCTTGACGACGTCCGCGCCCAGCCGGCCGAGCAACTGGGTGGCGAAGGGCAGCGCCTGCATTTGTTCGAGGGCGAGAACCCGGACGCCGTCGAGCGGCTTGCCCCAGTGGGCCGCTGCTGGATTGACGACGTCGCCCAGCTTCACGCGCGATCGAGGCCGAGCATCTCGATTGCGTTGCCGCGCATGATGGCAAAGACGTCGTCGTCGCTCAGGTGCTGCACCATCTGCTCGGCCACCGCCCGCGTGTCGGGCCACGTCGAATCGGTGTGCGGATAGTCCGTCTCGAAGGTGATGCGGTCCGCGCCGATCACACCCAGCGAGTCGAGCCCGTGCTGGTCGCGGAAGAAGCAGCCGTAGACCTGCCGGTGGAAATAGGTCGACGGCGGTTCGGGCACGATGTCCTTCACTCCGCCCCACGCCCGGTGCTCGCGCCACACGTCGTCGGCACGTTCCAGGATGTAGGGCAGCCAGCCGATCTGTCCTTCGGAGTACGCCAGCCGCAGCCGCGGGAAGCGGACCAAGACGCCCGAGAAGAGGTAGTCGGTCAGCGATGCCATGGCGTTGCCGAAGCTCAGCGTGGCCGCCACCGCGACCGGCGCATCCGCAGACGTCGCGGGCATCTTCGACGACGATCCGATATGCATGCAGACGACCGTGCCGGTCTCCTCGCAGACGGCGAAGAGGGGGTCCCAGTAGCCGCCGTGGATGCTCGGCAGACCCAGGTGGGGTGGGATCTCGCTGAAGCACACGGCGCGCACGCCGCGGGCGGCGTTGCGCCGCACCTCGGCCGCCGCCCGGTCGGCGTCCCACAGCGAGACGATGCAGAGCGGGAGCAGTTTCCCGCCGCTGTCGCCGCACCACTCCTCGACCATGAAGTCGTTGTAGGCGACCACGCAGGCCTCGGCGAGCTCTCGGTCCTTCGCCTCGAGGAACGTCTGGCCGCAGAAGCGGGGAAAGGTCGGGAAGCACAGGCTGGCCTCGACCCAGTTCGCATCGTTGTCGGCCATGCGGGCCTTCGGCTCGTAGCAGCCCGGCCGCATTTCGTCATAGGTGATCGGCGACATGGTCATGTCGTCGCGGTCGAAACCCACGGCGGCGACGTGGCGCTTGTTGATGTAGACGAGGTCCTCGTAGACCCAGCAGTCGGCCTGGGGACCGTCGGGCTCGAACGTCTGCCGGTAGGTGCCGCCGCCGAGGTGCTCCATCTCGCCGATGCCGCGCCGCTCCACCTTTGGACCCCGGTCCTTGAAGCGCGCCGGGAGCCAGGTCTGCCATAGATGGGCGGGTTCGACGATGTGGTCGTCCACGCTGACGATCCGGGGCAGCGGCGTCGTGCTGCCCAGACGCGGTGTCGTGTCGTCGATCAGCTCGGTCATGGTCGCTCCAGTGTGGCCGCGAAGGGGACGAGGGGCGCCAACGCGTCGAGCTGAGCGAGGACCTCTCCCTCGGCGCCGGCCCACACCCGCAGGACGACTTCGTCGATGCCCAAGCGGGAGTAGTGCTCGAGCTTGGCCTGGTCGGCGATGGTGCCGAAGGGGACGACGTCCAGGTCGGCGGGGTTGCGTCCCGCCTTCTCGGCCAGCGCATGCAGGCGCGGAAGGGCCTCGGAGAGGCCGCCGCCGCCGATCGGGATCCAACCGTCGGCGTAGGTGACGATTGCGGTGAAGACCGATTCGCGGGCGCCGCCGCCGACCAAGGTGCGAACCCGCGGTTGCTGCACCGGCTTGGGCCAGGACCATGACGGCCCGAAGTCGACGAATTCACCGTGGTACTCCGCCTGCTCCTGCGACCACAGCGCTTCCATGGCGCCGAGGTGCTCCCGGACGACGTGCCAGCGCCGTCCCGGATCGACGCCGTGGTCCGCGGCCTCGGTCACGTTCCATCCGAATCCCACGCCGAGGGTCACGCGACCGTTGGAGAGGTGATCGAGCGTTGCCACCTGCTTGGCCAACACGATGGGGTCGTGCTGGGCCGCGAGGAGGATGCCCGTGCCGAGGCCGATGCGCGTGGTCACGGCGGCCGCGCTCGAGAGGGCGACGACCGGA
The DNA here is from genome assembly GCA_036272355.1 of Acidimicrobiales bacterium. GTDB lineage: Bacteria > Actinomycetota > Acidimicrobiia > Acidimicrobiales > RAAP-2 > Bog-473. The sequence goes on along the minus strand of DATAYX010000130.1, from coordinate 196 downwards.
TCGAGGCAGCGCTTGTAGTCGTCGAGCCGCACACCTTTCACCAGTGCCGGTGGGACGTCCTCGCGGACCGGCAGATGGGTGTGCTCCGGCACCCAGAACGAGTCGAATCCCCGGGCTTCGACGGCAGTGGCCACACGGCTCGGCGCAACGTCGAGGTCGGTGAGGGCGGCGGTGATACCCAGGCGCACGGTCAGGC
>DATAYX010000129.1:0-6297 GCA_036272355.1 Acidimicrobiales bacterium | reverse complement strand
CAAGTGCGGCCGCGATGTGTCCGCGACCCAGGGACGTCGCCGGCGGCACGCGGCGGTGGCAGAGCACTTCGTCAATGTGGCGCACCGAGGTCGCCACCTCGACAGCCCGGAGGGCGAGGTCGTGATCCCGAGAACCGATGGTGGCCTCCGAACCTGCAGCGAGCCGGTTGGCCACCCCGGCGCCCAGAGCGAGGGGTCGTCCTATGAGATCGGCGTGCAGGGCGAACTCGGGCGAGAACTCCGGTTTGAGGCGGGGCTGGCAATACGTGCCGTCCGGTCCCACACAGTCCTCGTCGGCGTAGGCGATCCCGCCTTCCTCGAGGGCGGTGGACAAGATCCGGACGGCGTCTTCGGTCCAGACGTCGCCAGGGAAGATGAGCGCCAGGTCGTCTGTCGCGGCGGCGGCGAAACCCCTCTCGAGAAGTCGGTCGAACCCAGCGCCCCCTTCGTGGGTCAGCACCTCGAAAGGTTGCGTGATTCCCGAAACGCTCAGGAGCGCGGCAACTTCGGTGTGCCACGGTTTCTCGGCCACGACGGTGAGCTCCCAGCGCGTGCTCTGCTGCCGGCTGAGAGATCGCAGCGAATCGACGGTGACGGCCGGCGGCTGCCCTTCGATGACCATTACCACGTGGAGAGGGCGATTTTGCTTGAGTGTCGGGGCTCTTGAATCGGCACGTGCCCGCTCTCTTGCACGGACCCAAGTGTCGTAACGCTCGGAGTCCTCCGCCACGTCGGGACGGAGTGGCGGCAGCTCACGGGGGGCGAAGAGCACCCTGTCCACTCCGGCAATCTACTGGGAACCCACACCGCGTTCAGGCGCGTTGGCGCTGGTGAGCGTGGACCTGCCACCATGCGGCCATGGGGACCACAGAACGCCTCCTCATGGGACCGGGACCATCCAATCCGTATCCCGAGGTCACTATGGCGTTGGCCGGGCCGGTGATCGGCCACCTTGATCCACAATTCCTAGCTCTGCTCGACAGCACGAACGAGCGGCTCCGTCGCGTGTTCGCCACGTCCAACACCCTCACCCTTCCGATCAGCGGCACTGGATCCGCCGGCATGGAGGCCTCGTTCGTCAATTTCGTCCGCCCGGAGGCCGCCGTGGTCGTCGGGGTGAACGGCGTTTTCGGAGAGCGGATGTGCGAGGTTGCCGGCCGGCTCGGCGCCGACGTCGTCCGCGTCGACGCACCATGGGGGGAAGCCATCGACCCCGAGCAGCTGCTTTCCGCGCATCCGGCGCCCTCCATCATCGCCGTCGTGCACGCAGAGACCTCGACGGGCGTTCGCAACGAGATCGAACCCCTCGGAAGAGGGAAGGGAGATGCACTGCTCCTCGTCGACATGGTCACGTCGCTGGGGGGCATCGAGGTGGCGGTCGACGACTGGTCCGTTGACATCGCGTACAGCGGCACGCAGAAGTGCCTCGGCGTGCCACCCGGCCTCGCACCGCTGACGGTCTCGCCGAGGGCTCTGGAGCGGATCGTCGAACGGCCGCCCAGCTGGTACCTGGATCTCAATCTGCTCGCGCGCTACGTGCAGGACGGCTCAGGTGGGGGACGCGTGTACCACCACACCGCGCCGGTCTCCATGGTCGCCGCCCTGCACGCCGGGCTCGGCGTCCTCCTCGACGAGGGGATCCCCGACGTGCGGCAACGCCATGCGGCATGCGGCAAGGAGCTGCAAGCGGGCCTCGAGAAATTGGGGATCGAGTTGCTGGTCGAGCCGGGTCATCGGCTGCCTCAGCTCACGACCGTGAAGGTGCCCGCGGGGGCCGACGACGCAGATGTCCGCGGCCGGCTCCTCGCCGAGTACGGCATCGAGATCGGAGCCGGCGCCGGCCAGCTGGCGGGCCAGATCTGGCGGATCGGCTGCATGGGGAACACAGCGCGACGGCGGAACGTCGTGACGCTCCTCGGCGCGTTGGGGGAGGTGCTCGGTCGGTGAGTGCGGCCAGGGCGGTCCGGCACGCGCCCCTCGAGCTGCGCGGCAGACGGGTCGTGTTGCGGTCGCTCACCGAGGACGATTTTCCCGCTTGGCACGAGGTGCGGACCCGCTGCGCCGACTGGCTCTTGCGCTGGGAACCCCGGCCCAAAGGTGCGCCCGTTCCCTCGGAGGATCGCCCGAGTTTTGCCGCCCGCTGTGGCATCAGGGAGCGCGAACGGCACCTCGGGACCGGCTACGGCTTCGGGATCTTCGTCGGCGAGCGCTTCGCGGGGGAGGTGACGCTGTCGTCGATCCAGCGCGGGCCCTTTCAGAGCGGGTTCGTCGGCTACTGGATCGACGAAGCCCTGTCCGGACGCGGCCTCGTGCCCGAAGCCGTCGTGGTCACGCTGCGCTTCGCATTCGAGGCCATTTCACTGCACCGCGTGGAGATCTCGATCATCCCCCGGAACCATGCGAGCCGGCGCGTCGTCGAGAAGCTCGGGATCCGCGAGGAGGGTGTCGCGTTGCGGTACCTGGAGATCGACGGCGTCTGGGAGGACCACGTGCGCTACGGGATCACGGCCGAGGAGTGGGCCGAGCGTGAAGCCGAATTCGTCTCCGAGTGGTTGGCCGACTGAGTCAGGCCTCGCCGGTGCCGACGATCGACGGCGAGTGGCGGAAGAACTGCTCGACATCGTGTTCGTAGGTCCATGAGCGCGGCCGACGCCCGGACTGGCGGCGCAAGCGCACGGCGCGGATGAATTTCTGTACGGCGCCGGCGCTGCTCGAGGTGTAGGTGAAGCCGGTCGACGCGAACCGGCGCGTGTCGACGCCGCGTCCGTAACGCAGCAGATCCTCGAGTTCGGGCGGGAGGTCGAACAGGCGGGCCAGGGGGCGGATCTTGAGGGGGCTCCACGGCGACACCGGCACGAGACGAGTGCCGCAGATGCTGGCCACCTCGCTCCAGGGGAGCCTGCCGTCCCCGGCGACGTTGTACAAACCCGGGATGCCCCCGCGGGTCACGTGCAGCAACGCCCGGACGACATCGTGCTCCTCGAGGAATTGCAGGAGGGGGTCGAAGCCGAACATGGACGGACAGACCGGCCGCTCGAGGTTGCGGCTGATCGGCGTCGTCAGGTGGCTGCCGAGCACGTTGGCGAAGCGCAGGACGGTCACCTTGGTCGCGGGATTGTCCTCCGAGAAGTCACGGACCAGCCCCTCGGCCTCGACGAGAGCGCGCTCGACACTGTGCCGGACCGGGCTCGTCCTGACCGTGTCCTCCTGGAACGTGTTGGGGTCGCTGGCGGCGGACCCGTAGACCAGCGTGGACGACTTCACGACGATGTGTCGGACCGATGAGCCGGCGGCGCCGGCTGCGGCGAGGAGGTTCATCGTCCCGATGACATTGATCTCGTGCATGGCGCGCCGCGGCACCGTCGTCGAGTTCGTGATCATGAACGTGTGGAGGATCGTGTCGACCTGGGTCGCCTTCACGATCCGGTTCAGGATCGAATAGTTCTGATCGGACCTCACGAACTCGGCGCGCTCGAAGGGCACCGACGGAGCTTGAGTGCCGATGCCGAGGATTATGTCGATGCTCGGGTCGTTCTCGAGCGCCTGGATCATGCGGCCACCCCAGAAGCTGTCCGCTCCGGTGACGAGAACCCGGCTGCTCATCCGAACCACACGCTGCGACGGTCCCGCAACATGTCGTAGACCGCCTCCTGGAGCTGGGTGCGGATCCGCTCGGATTCTTCCATGATGCGGCTCTTCGAATAGCGGTCCTGGTCGGGCGGGACGTCGAACTGGACCGGGTCGAGGACGCGCAGCTTGAACTTCGCCGGGAACGGCATGACCACGCCGAGCGGGCCCAGCGCGAGCAGGTTCGCGGTCACTGGGACGTAGGGCACCCCTAGGGCCTTGGCCAGTGTCGGCAGGCGGAACACCACGGGCATCGACTCTTCCGAGCCCACGACCGCGATCGGGATCACCGGCACACCCGCCCGCATGGCGATCTCGACGAACCCCCCGCGTCCGAACCGGCGGAGTTGGTAGCGGTCGGTGTAGGACTTCGACGGGCCCTTGGTCCCCTCCGGGAAGACGAGCGCGAGCTGATCCTGTTCCTTCAGCAGCCGGTAGGCATTGGCCGGCCGGGCCGACACGCCGCCGGCGCGCGCCCACAGCGTGCCGACGACGGGAACGGTCCGGAAGAAGTAGTCGGCCATGCCGTACACGGGACGCCCGAGCTCCTTCTCGATCCCGTGCATGATGACGGGGGCATCCGAAGGGATGGCGCCGGCGTGGTTCGCGACGAGCAGAGCGCCGCCTGCGTCCGGGATCTTCTCGAGCCCCTCCCACTCGGTGCGGAACCACCTCGAATACAGGGGCTCGTAGATGGCTCGAGCCAGGGCCCGCGTGCGCTCGGAGCGGCCCCACTCGTCGACGTCGGACAATCGCGGGTCTTCGATGAGCTCCGTGTCGGCAGAGGTGACGCGGAGAGGCACGATGGCCGTGGTCCGATTCTTCTCACCGGCGACTTGGCGCCCACTCGCCACCGGATCATCGTACCGAGCGGCGAGATGGCCCCCGCCGGGCGCCCACGGGCGCCGGGGCCGTCAGGGACGGCCGGCCCCGATCAGGCCTTCGGTGAATATCGGCGAGTAGGAGACGGTGCTGCCGGTGAAGGGGGCCTGGATCACCGTGCTGGCGCCGTAGGGCCCCGAGCCCGTGTACATCACGACGTGGTCGACCTGGTTGTCGCCGTCCAGGTTGTAATAGAAGAGCAGGTCACCGGGCTGGAGGGCGGTCAGGGGAACGTGGGGGAGCGCCGGCCACTGGGTCTCGGTGGTGCGGGGGATGGAAACCCCGGCTTGGCGCCAGGCCCACTGGACGAGGCCGGAGCAGTCGAAGCCCACGCCCGGCTGCTCGCCCCCGAAGACATAGGGGACGCCGAGTTGCGACACCGCGGCCTGGACGGCCGCCATCCCCTCCCCGCTGCCCGACCCGGAGCCACCGACCGGCCCGACGTAGGTGGCGGCACCGTTCGCAGCGGTGGTCGCCGCGGCGCCGCTGCTCGCACCGCCCACCGCACCGGCCACCGTGGCCGCGGCCTGGGCAGCGGCGGCCGCCTTCTGCTGCTGCGCCGCGCTCGCAGCTTTCGCCGCGGCGGCCGCCTCTTGTTGAGCTTCGACGATCGCGGCCTGCGCGACCTCTTGGGCCAGCTGCCCTTGTATTTGGTTCAGCGTGGCCTTGGTCGCGGCCGCCACCTGTTCGTTGGCGCTCGCGAGCGACTTGGCCTGCGCGGCTTCGGCCTGGGCTTGCGAGGCGACGGACTGTTGCTGGGTCTCCTCGTTCTGGAGCTTCGTTTCCGAGCTCTGGAGCGCCGTCTCGTCCTTGGTGAGATTGCCGACGATCTGGTCGGTGTACTGGTTGCGCGCCTGGTTCATCGTGGCGGACGACGAGAAATAGGACGTGAAGCCGCTCGCGGGTGTCCCATAGACGTAGGCAGCCACGGCGTCGGAGGAGACCAGCTTCTTGTCGAGCGCGACCTGGTTCTTCTCATGGACCAGGCTGGCGGCGAGGGCCTGCAGCTGGTTCTGTGCGTCCTGCAGGTTCTGCTCGGCGGTGTTGTACTTGTCGTCGAGGATGGAGGTCTGCTGCTCCTCCTGGGTCAGCGTGCTCTCGATCTGCGACACCTTGGACTCGGTCGCGTTGATCTGCGACTGGTTAGGGGCCGGACCGGGAAGGGTCGTGGGCGTGGCGGCGGCTTCCGCGGCAACGAGAGGGGCCAGCAGCGCGCCGAGCATGCCCGCGACGATTGCCACACGCGTGGCCGGAGCGACCCCGCGGACAGTAAGCCGACATCTCACTGCACGCACTCCGGGAATCGTAATGGCTCTGACGTGGAATTTTGGGCATGGTGCGCGTTGCCGTTCGGTTGCGACGGCGCATGCGCGTGCCGTGCACGTTCACGTCGATTGCTTCGGCCGGCGGTCGTCCCTAGGGTCACGATGCGTGAAGGGGGTCGTCGACACCACGCAAGGGCGGTTGCGGGGTGTGTGGCGCGGTGACCTGTGGTCGTTCTCGGGCGTGCCCTACGGGCGTGCGCCGACCGGGCCGCTGCGCTGGCGCCCGACGCTCCCGCCGGACCCCTGGGACACGATCAGGGACGCATCGACGTTCGGGGCCATCGCACCCCAGCCGGCCGCCGTGCCCGGGATCACCAGCCCGTCCGACCCCGACGCATCGGAACCCCAGAGCGAGGACTGCCTGTTCCTCAACCTCTGGACGCCGGATCTCGACCCGGAGCGCAGGCGGCCCGTCATGGTGTTCATCCACGGCGGCGGCTTCACGTCGGGCAGCGGCTCGGTC
>DATAYX010000128.1:0-4227 GCA_036272355.1 Acidimicrobiales bacterium | reverse complement strand
GTGCTGTCCTTCGAACTGGCCATCTCGCTCGGCGCGACGCTGGTCACGACGGACCCGCGTATGGCCGATGCGGCGGGCGAGATCGTCGAATTCGTAGGGTTCCGGGCGGAGGGGGTCTAGCGGTTCAGACCGGCGAGGGTTCGCAGATCACGACGGGGATGTCCCTGGTCGTATTGCGCTGATAGGAGTCGTAGCCCTTGTAGACCTTGACGAGCTCGGGCCAGAGCGTCGCCTTCTCGTCCGGGGTCGCCGTGCGTGCCCGCATCTTGCGGGTGCGCTCCCCCACCGTGATCTCGACTTCGGGGTTGGCGGCCAGGTTCTTGTACCAGATGGGGTCGTCGGAATACCCGCCTTTCGACGCCACCAACACGACGCGGTCCTCGCCGTAGATCGGCGACGTGAGCAGCGTGGCGCGGCGCAGGCCGGTCTTGCGCCCGATGGTGTGCAGCTCGACGGGCTGCATGCCGGCGACCTTCTTCGGGAAGCGGCCCCCGCTGAGCTTGAGTAGGGCGCGGTGGCCGTGCTCCAGCATCCAGGCGCCCGCTTCGATCGACCTGTCACCCATGGGGCATCTCCTCGTTTCCGTCGTGGGGCCTGCCCCGTCCAGGCACGCGAGCGTATCCGCCGGGCCGGGACCTGGGAGGAATCTGAGAAAGATCGACCATCAAGCGTGAGTGGATGTCCGCCTTCCCATCGCCGGGTCCCGTAAAGGGCAGAGGGCTAACGTCAGTTGCGTGGACGTGGCAGGCGGTCCCGGACCGGACGCGGTCCGTCTCGCCGAGCTCGTTGCGGCCCTGTCGTTGGGGGTCGACTTGGGATTCGGCCAGCCGATGGAACACGTGCTGCGCCAGTCCGTGATCTCGATGCGGCTCGCCGAGAGGGTCGGCCTCGGCGAGGACGAGCGTTCGGTCGCCTACTACACCGCGCTCTTGGTCAACGTCGGCTGTCATTCGGACGCGCACGAACAAGCCAAGTGGTTCGGTGACGACATCGCGCTGAAGGCCGGCAAGTACGAGAACGAGCTCGGCAGCCTGAGCGGCGCCCTGGCCATGATGCGCAGGCTCGGCAGCGGCAACCCGCCGCTCCACCGTTTCCGCGTCCTCGCCGAGTTCGCCATCTCGGGCCACCGCGATCTCAATCACATGATCGTCTACCACGCCGCATTGGCTCGCCGTCTCGCCGAACAGCTCGGTCTGCCAGGGACCGTGCAAGAGTCCGTGGGCGATGCGTACGAACAGTGGGACGGCAAGGGCTGGCCCGGAGAGCATCGCGGCGAGGACATCCCCATCGCGGCGAGGATCACGCAGATCGGGGAGTTCACCGAGGTCGCGCACCGCGTGGGCGGCACCGGCGCCGCCGTCTCCTTGGCGCAGAAGCATGCGGGCTCCCAGTTCGATCCCGAGCTGGCCGCCATCTTCTGTGCGCACGCCGACGAAATCCTGCACGAGCTCGACGGTGGCGAGACGTGGGACGCTGTCATCGATGCGGAGCCGTCGCTCGGCGTCTACCTGTCACCTTCCCAGTTCGATACGGCGCTCCAGGCCATCGCCGACTTCGTCGACCTCAAGTCTCCCTACACGCTCGGTCACGCCCGCGGCGTCGCCGAGCTCGCCGCTGCGGCGGCAGCCACAGTCGGCCTGAGCGACAGCGAGTCAGCACTGATCCGGCGGGCCGGTGTCGTGCACGGGCTGGGCCGGCTCGGCGTGTCCAATGCCATCTGGGACAAACAGGGGCCGCTCGGTGCGGGTGAGTGGGAACGGGTCCGGATGCATCCGTATCTCACCGAACGCATCTTGAGCCAGTCCGCGACGCTGGCACCACTCGGGACGGTCGCGGTGGCGCTGCGAGAGCGCCTCGATGGTTCGGGCTACCCACGCCGGCTCGCGGGCGCCGCGATCACCATGCCCGCCCGGATCCTCGGCGCCGCCGATGCCTACCAGGCCATGTGCGAACCCCGCCCGTATCGCTATGCCCTGAGCCCGGAGCAGGCGGCAGCCGAGCTACGCGGCGATGTGAAGGCGGCCCGGATGGACGGCGATGCCGTCGAGGCCGTCCTCGGCGCCGCCGGTCATCGGGTGGCCCGCCGGCGCGAGGGGCCCGCAGGCCTGACGCCACGCGAGGTCGACGTGTTGCGTCTCGTCTCCCGCGGCGTGCCAACGAAGGAGATCGCGGCGCGCCTGGTGATCTCGCCGAAGACGACGCGCAACCACATCGAGCACATCTACGCCAAGATCGGCGTCTCGAACCGGGCCAGCGCTAGCTGGTTCGCCGTGCAACACGGCCTGCTCCCCGACGCAGACTTCGCCAGCGGCTAGCTGGGCCCGAGCTCGCCCGCAATAGTCGCAAAAGATGGGGCAATCGCCCCATGACCGCGGCCCTGGCCTCCCGTACCTTGCTTGAAGCAAGGCACGACAGGAGGTTCCAATGGGTCTTCGAAAGCGATTCTTCGCCGCTGTATACGACGGCCAGATGCGAAAGTCCGAGAAGGCGGGCCTCACCGCCATTCGCCACGAGCTCGTCACCCAGGCACGCGGCACCGTGCTGGAGATCGGTGCGGGGACCGGCGCGAATCTGAGCCACTACCCCGCCGGCGTGAGCTCGCTGACCGTCACCGAGCCGGACGTCTTCATGCTCAAGCGCCTCGAGCGGCGCGCTGCCGCAGAGTCGTCCGCGCCCATGGTGCTCCGGGCGCCAGCCGAGGACCTTCCCTTCGAGGATGCGACCTTCGATGTTGTCGTGGCCACGCTCGTGCTGTGCGGGGTCGACGACCAGCTTCGTGCCGTGCGCGAGATCCGACGGGTGCTCCGCCCCGGTGGCCGCTTCCTCTTCTTCGAGCACGTACGGGCCAGCGATCCCGCCGTGGCGAAGAAGCAGGACCGGATGAACTGGCTCAACCGGGCCGTGGTGTGTTGCGACTGCAACCGGCCGACGCTCGACACGATCGAGGCCGCTGGCTTCCGCGTCGCCTCGCTCGAACACACGGAACTGCCCAAGGCCCCGCCTTTCGCGCGGCCTGCACTGGTCGGCGTTGCGACCCCACCTGGTCCGAACGGCCACAACGGGCGACTGACGTCGGACTTCTCCGTCGAGACCACCCGCTGAATCGAAAGGAACATCGTCATGCCCAAGCTGTCCAAGCAGAGTGCGTCGCAGGTCGAGGACTTCGGCGTCGCCGAAGACCGTCACGACGATATCGACGGCTACACCGTCAATTTCGTCACGATCCGACAGACCCACGATCTCGCGCCCATGCTCGCGTCGCTCCCGGAAGGAAGATGCACGTGCCCGCACTGGGGGTACGTGTTCAAAGGCCGCCTGACCATCCGCTACGCCGACCACGAGGAGACCGTCGAGGCCGGAGAAGCCTTCTACATGTCACCGGGCCACGCACCGGCGGCCGAGGCGGGCACGGAGCTCGTGCAATTCAGTCCCGCCGAGCAGTTGGCGGCCACCACCGACGCCATCAAGAAGGCAATGGCAGGGAATGCGTGAGGTCCGTGATCACGCGGAGGCGGTCATCGAGGGCTCGCCCCGCGCCGTATTCGCAACGATCACCGACGTCGAGGGCTGCCCGAGTGGAACGCGGCCATCGAGCAGGTGGGCGAACGTCCGTAGTCCGGCCTGACGCCCGGGGCGACTGGACCGTCTCGCTGGACGTACTCGCGGAGCGGATCACGCCGTGTAGTCGGCGGTGGAGCCGACTCAGGCCCGGCGCAGCGGCGTCGCCGACAGCAGGAGGTTCTTCATGCCCACCGAGTCGAAGTCGACGGTCGCCTGCGCCCTCGACCCCTCGCCCTTGGCGCTGACGACGACACCACGGCCCCAGTGCTCGTGGACCACCTCGTCGCCCGGCGAGAGCTCGAGGTCCTCGGCCCCCGTGCTCCCCCGACCCTTCGACTTGGCCGCGCCCGCCCTGGCCGCCATCGGCACGGCGGGAGCGAAGGTCGCGCCGGGCAGGTGCTCGTCGCCCGAGAGCGAGTCGTACCCGGTGCCGCGCCGCGGTGAGCCCAGCCCGCCGACGTCCTCCACCAGATGCGCCGGGACCTCCGTCACGAAACGGCTCGGCATCGCCGGCTGGGTGCGCCCCCACGTCGTGCGCGACCACGCGTGCGAAATGGCGAGGTGCCGGCGCGCCCGCGTGATGCCGACGTAGAAGAGGCGGCGCTCCTCCTCGAGCTCGGTCGGCTCGGACAGCGAGCGGAAGTGCGGGAAGATCCCTTCTTCCAG
>DATAYX010000127.1:0-6157 GCA_036272355.1 Acidimicrobiales bacterium | reverse complement strand
TGATCAGAGCCGGTAGATCCGCTCCGCCGTCCCTGCGAACAGGGCATCGCGGGACGCAGCGTCGAGACCACTCGTGACCGTGTCGAACGTCGTGTAGAGGTCGTCGAAGCTCCCGGCGCCAGAATCGACCGGGAAATTGCTGGCGAACATGCAACGCTCGGCGCCGAAGTCCTCGATCGCCTGTTCCAGCCACGGCCGGAGGGCCTCGACCCGTACCGAACCGAGCGGCATGGCGAGGCCCGAGAGCTTGCACACGACGTTCGGACCGAGCGCGGCCAGGGCGCGCATGCCCTCGCTCCACAGCGCGCGCTCCTCGTCGGAGTCGTTGCGGGGCCACCCCGTGTGCTCGATCACGACCGTGAGGTCGTCGAAGGAGGAAAGGTCTTCTGCGGCGCTCAGAAGTTGGTCGGGGTTCGTCATCAGCTCGAAAACAAGGTTCCGGTCCTGCAACGCGCGCATTACGTCGACGTCGGGGACGGCCCGGGCAAGTCCGCCCATGGGCCGGACCCCGCGGAAGCGGGGCGCCGCCATCTGCCGGTCGATGAACCCGATCGCCTCGGCGACGGATTCAGCCGGTGGAAGCCCGCCGATGATGGCGTCCGGGCCGCCCCGTTCGGTTGCCTTGGCATCGAGCTCCAACGTCTCGTCGACCGAGTTGGGTCCGGTGGCGGCGGCGACGTTGACGATCTTCTCGACGTGCCATCGCGCCGCCTCGGTCCGGTAGGTGTCGAGGTCGAAGAGCCGGTACATCCCCGCACCGGTGGGGACCCCTTGCGGTGGACGAGACAGATAGGGGTACCAGTCGGTCCGTGCCGGATCCCAAAGATGGACGTGTGCGTCGACGACGCGGGTGGGCGGACTCATGGGGTCACCATCTCGGGCGACGCTGCGGCGCCCACCATTTCCCGGAAGGCGGCGTCGATCCAATCGGGCACTTCGGGGCCGCCGTAGGTCACGGTGCCGAGGGGCCGGGGATGGCTGCGCAGTCCCAGCCATCCGGGCCCGACGACGAGTTCGGCGCCAGCCAACGGCGCGGCCTCGGGCTCGGCGAGCAGGTGCCCGACGAGCTCACCGGCGACCGGACCCGCGTCCACGTCGGGTGCTTCGATGCCGACGGCGAATGCCGTGACGCGCCCCTGGGTCGCGCTGGCCGCAACTCTGGACAGCTGTGCGGCCGCTTGGGCACGGCTGCGGCCGGCGGCGGTGGTGGCTGCGGTCAGGGTCACGAGCCGCACCGGGCGGTCGGCGAGCGCGGCATAGTCGGCCGCCGCCCGCGACCATGCGGCGTCCGCGTGCAGGTGCTCGACGATCCCATGGTGGTCGGCGAGGATCGACGCCCACGCCGGTGTCGTGGAGGCGGCAGGAGGATGTGCATCGAGTGCGAGGACGATCGCGTCGAGTGGCCCCTCGCGTTCGACCGCGGCGCGCAAGGCGCCTGCCGCGCCCTCGAAGTCGGAAGCCGACTCGACACGGTGACAGGTGATCGAGCGCGCCTCGAGTGCGGCGACCAGCGGGTCTGCTAGGTCGGGGCGTCCGTCGGCGACGACGGCACACCGCTGCACCGCCGCCACGGGCACCGGGTCGGGGGCCGGCTCGTCGAAGATCCGGCCGAAGCGGGGGTTCCCCCCACCGGCGCTCGCCTGGTTCGCCTCTGCCTTCACGAGGGCGCGGGGGACGAAGGCCGCCAAGAGCGCCCGCAGCGAGGCGGTCCCCGTCGTGCGGACGACCTCCATCAGCCGGGGCCGGTCGACGATGGCGGCCTCGGGGCCGCTGGCGAACACGACCTGGCCCGTGCACCAACCGAACGAGTCCTCGACGAGGTGGGCGCCGAGGGGGCCGAGCTGGTCGGGGCCGGGCATCGAATCGAGCGTCAGCCCTCCGCCGCCGCCCGCCCGCCCCTCCTGGCGGGCACGCTCCAGGGCGGCCGCGACCATGCGGGTGTTCGCGATCGGCGACAACGCGTTGACGGTGACGCCCGGCGGCGCGTGCGCGCCGAGCTGCCAGGTCAGCGCGGCCACGGCGCGCTTGGCGCAGCTGTACCCTCCGGCGTCGGCCGCACGCCAGCCCGAGCCCGAGGTCACGCCCACGACGCGCCCGTGTCCGGCGGCGGCCATGAGAGGCAGGGCGGCATCGAGCACGTTGAGGTAGCCGCCGAGGTGCACCGCGAGCAGCGCCTGCCAGTCCTCTTCGGTGCCGCGGGCGAAAAAGCTCTGGCGGGTGATGCCGGCGACGTTGACGACCGCATCGAGCCCGCCGCGCTCGGTGGCGAGCTCTTCGAACAGCGCGCGCAGCGCATCGGCGTCGGTCACCGACGCCGCCGAGGCGCGGGCGGCTCCGCCGGAGGCCATGATGCGTCCAGCGGTGGTCGTCTCGGGCTCGGGCAACTCCTCGGTGCCTTCGAGCGTCACCATCGGGTCCACGGTCACGACGAACCAGCCGCTGCGGCCGAGGGACTCCGCGATCGCCCCACCGATGCCGCCCCCTCCTCCGGTCACGACGGCGACCCGCTGGCGCGTGGTCACCGTGTCGTCGAGCGGACTTCGAGCTCCAGACCGTCGAACCGGCCGTCTTTGATCCAGTTCTCCAGGCGCTCGCGGTAGCCGAACCAGTCGCCCAAACCCCCGCGGTACGCCCCCACGAGTGGGCTCCTCTCCTCGGGGTGTCCCTCGTTGTTGATGCGCGAGGGCGTGCAGGCTGCCATGACCCTGCTGGCGTCGATGTACGCGTCCACGATCCCCTGGACCCACTTCTCCTCGGCCTCGGCGCTGACATCGAAGACGTCCACGCCCTCCCGTTGGAGCAGCCCGATGGCCCCTCCGACGAACTCGCCGCCGAGGACGGCGAGCTGGGTGTAGTTGACCGTGACGACGGACTGCTGGAAGGGCCCGGGCATGATGAACATGTTGGGGAAGCCCCGGCTCATGATGCCGAAGAGGCTGTGCGGGCCATCGGCCCACTTGTCGGCCAGTGTGACGCCGCCGCGTCCGACGATCTCGTGGCCGGCGCGGCGGTACAGCGGCGTCTGTTCTGGTTCGAAGCCGGTGCCGTAGACGATGCAGTCGACTTCGTACTGCTGTCCATCCACGACGGGGCCCTTCTCGGAGACCCGCTCGATGCCGGCCGGGCAGTCGATCAGCGTGATGTTCGGCGCGTTGAACGCGGAGAGGTACTCGTCGTGGAAGCAGGGCCGTTTGCAGATGTAGCGGTAGTAGGGCTTGAGGATGTCCGCCTTGACGGGGTCTGACACGAGCTCCTCGACACGGCGACGGTGCTCCTCCATGACCGCGTAGTCGACCTCCTCGCCCCTGCGCGCAACGTCAACGCCTGTCATGCCCTCGACGATCTTGGGGTGGTTGACGGCGGCGAAATGGTGGGTCCACCCGTCGTCGACCAGGTCGTCATCGACGGGAAGGCCGAGCATGATGGCCTGGAAGTTGTCCATGCGCGCTTGCTGCCATCCCGGCTCCAGGTGGTCGCCGAATCGGGGGTCGGTGGGCCGGTTCCCCCGCACGCCGATGGCGGAGGGGGTGCGCTGGAAGACATAGACGTGTTTGGCCGATTCGACGAGCGGCGGCACGCACTGGATGCCGCTGGCGCCGGTGCCGAGCACCGCGACCGTCTTGTCCGCGAGCTTGTCGAGCGGCTCGTGCGCGCTCCCGCCGGTGTACTCGTAGTCCCACCGCGCCGTGTGGAACGAGCGACCCCTGAAGTCCTCCATGCCAGGGATTGCCGGCAGCTTGAGGAGGTTGAGGATCCCGACGGCCAGCACGTACCAGCGGCAGCGGACTGCGTCACCGCGGTCGGTGGTGACGAGCCAGCGCCCCTCGTCCTCCAGCCATTCGGCGCGGGTCACACCGGTGTGGAACAGTGCGTCGTCCTCGAGGTGGTAGCGCGCTGCGATCTTCTGGAGGTGGCCGAGGATCTCCTCGCCCCAGGCATAGCGCCGGCTCGGGATGTAGTCGAATTCCTCGAGCATCGGGATGTACATGTACGACTCGACGTCGCACATGACGCCTGGGTACTGGTTCCAGTACCAGGTTCCCCCGACGCCGCCGGCCTGGTCGACGATGCGGATCCTCTCGATGCCGGCTTTGCGTAGGTTGGCGCCCGCCAGGACCCCCGCGATGCCGCCGCCGACGATCAGGGCGTCGACCTCGTCGTCGACCGGGTCTCGTTCGGTCCTCGGCGTGAACGGGTCGTCGCGATAGTCCGAGAAGTGGGCATCGTGTTGCAGATCGCGGATCTCGGACCTGCCTTCCACGAGCCGGCGGTCGCGTTCGGCCAGGTACTTGGCGCGAACGGTCTCCTTGTCGAAACGCGAGGCAGCTGAATCGGGCTCAGAATTTGGCACGGGCGATCAGTGGGCAGGGGTCGAAATTTGAATCTGACCTCGAAGTTGAGGTCTTGGCAGATTAGCTCTGGGGCGCGCCGGGGAGACAATGCACCCCAGCGCGACCGTCGGTGACGATTGACGGGCGCCCCGAGCCGGGGCAGGGTCGCGCCATGCGCCTCGAGTGGGACGGATGAAGACAGATGATGAGGACTGAAGAGCTCCTGGACCTCGGCGGGAAGGTCGCGCTAGTGACCGGTGGCAGCCGGGGGATCGGTCGCGCCGTGGCGGAGGCCCTCGCCGGCGCGGGAGCCGACGTCGTCGTCGCCAGCCGAAAGCTCGAGAACTGCGAGACGGCAGCGCGCCAGATCACCGAGGCGACGGGGCGCCGGGCGCTGCCCGTCGCGTGCCACGTGGGCAAGTGGGAGGAATGTGATCGGTTGGTCCAGACGGTGTACGGCGAGTTCGGCCGTTGCGACGTCCTCGTGAACAACGCCGGCATGTCACCGGCGTACGACGGCCTCGCCTCGGTCGGCGAGGAGCTCTACGACAAGGTGCACGCGACGAACGCCCGGGGGCCGTTCCGGCTCAGCGTGCTGACCGGGGAGCGGATGGCCCAGGGCGACGGCGGCTCGATCATCAACATCTCCTCGATCGGGTCGCAACGCCCCAACACCATCGACCTGCCGTACGGCATGGCGAAGGCCGCCCTGAACGCACTGACCATCGGGCTGGCCGGCGCCTGGGCCCCGAAGGTGCGGGTGAACCTCGTCATGCCCAGCGCAACGGAGACCGACATGAACCGGGGCTGGCCCGCCGAGACGAAGGCACGTGTCGCCGAGTCCAACCCGATGCAGCGATTGGCTCGCCCCGAAGACGTGGCCGGCGCCTGTGTCTTCCTGGCCAGCGACGCGGCGAGCTACATCAACGGCGCGCAGCTGGCGGTCGACGGGGGGCTCTACCGCAACCTGTGACGGCCGGCTCTTCCCGCCGCAGCACAGTCCCGTTCCGGCACTCCGCCTCCGTAATCAAAACGTGGCCGAACGGCACGTATAGGGCACCGCTGGAATAGCAGTCCGGAGCGCAATTGGGACACTCGCTGTCAGCGTTCGCACGTCATCGGATTAAGTTGGCCAAATGCGGGAGGGAACGCCGTCAGTGACGGCGAGAGCAGTAGCCCAAGTGCGTGGCACGATGGACCGACCAGTGACGTCGAGCGGCGATGGCGAGATTGAGCATCGCCTCATTGAGCGCTTTCCGAGTCAGAGTCGCAGTCCGATGTCCGATCTCCTTGAGCGCCGCACCCGATGGTTCGACGAGGTCACGCTGCGGAGCATCGAGGAAGGCATTCGCCAAGTGGTGATCGTGGCCGCTGGTTACGACTGTCGCGCGCTCCGCT
The DNA here is from genome assembly GCA_036272355.1 of Acidimicrobiales bacterium. Classification (GTDB taxonomy): domain Bacteria; phylum Actinomycetota; class Acidimicrobiia; order Acidimicrobiales; family RAAP-2; genus Bog-473. The sequence continues at coordinate 428 of DATAYX010000127.1, read as the reverse complement.
TCCGCACGCCAGGCGTCCGCTTTATCGAACTCGATCATCCGGCCACCCATGCCGATAAGCAACGCATCCTCCACGAGATGGGCGCCGATATGGCCAACGTGACGTACGCCGTCGCCGACTTCACCATTGACGATGCAGGTGCAGCGCTCGCCGCCGCAGGTCACGACCCCACAGTGGCGACACTCTTCCTCGTCGAGGGATTGCTCATTTACCTCCCCGAAGACGTCATCGTCTCGTTGCTCAAGGTGTTACGAGCTCGGGCAACGTCGACGAGCCGGATGGCGGTCTCGATCTCCCGAGGCGGGTCATCTGAGTTCCAATACCGTGTCGCCTCGATCGGCGAGCACGCGCAGTCGAGCTTCAACGAGAACCAGGCGCGTGTCCTGCTCGAGCGGTGCGGCTGGCAGGGTGACACCTCTCGGTCCTTG
>DATAYX010000126.1:0-7861 GCA_036272355.1 Acidimicrobiales bacterium | reverse complement strand
GGCGTTGGCAGCGCAATCGAGCCGTGGCGCCACCTTCGCCGCGCTGTTGAACCAAGGCAGGCGTCCCGCCGAGGAGCGGGCGGTCCAGCGCCGCCGGGACAGAGGCACCGTCCGCTACTTCGCCCACTTGGCCGTCGCCGAGCTCGGGCTCGAGGAACGGCAGGCCATCACCGGGGCCCAACTCGCGCTCGGCGCCATCGCCCTCGTGCTGGAGCAATGGCGCCATCGTCCCACGCCCGAATATGCCGAGCAGCTGGCCGACGCCTACGTCGCGTTCGCCATGGGCGGGCTCCGGACGTTGTCGTCCGCATAGGGTCGGCTTCCGGCTTCCGGCTTCCGCTTCCGGCCTGCGGTCTGCGGGCTCGACTCGTCTCTCGTGACTGCGGAACCCCACACACACGCCGACGTGACGAGACCAAAGGCGCCCCTTCCGGCGGCGGGACAAGTACCGTGACCGCGATGGTTCCTTCCGAGGCGGGGTCCGGGCGCGGTTCCTCGGGGAGCTTCGTCCTGCTGACGCTTGCGATGGCTCAGTTCCTCATGGCACTGGACAGCTCGGTCATGAATGTCTCCATCGCCACGGTTGCCAAGGACCTGGGCACGACTGTCACCGGCATCCAGGTCGCCATCACGCTCTACACGTTGGTCATGGCCGCGTTCATGATCACCGGCGGAAAGATCGGCCAGATCCTCGGTCGAAAGCGCACCTTCATGATCGGCTGTGTTGTCTACGGATGTGGTTCCGCCATGACCGCGCTCTCCCCCACTCTCCCGTTCCTGCTGGTGGGGTGGTCGGTTCTCGAGGGACTTGGTGCGGCGCTCATCTTGCCTGCGGTCGTCGCGCTCGTGGCGACGAACTTCGGGCCGGCCGAACGTCCCCGCGCCTACGGCCTTGTGATGTCGGCCGCCGCAATCGCCGTCGCCGCTGGACCGCTGATCGGTGGCGTCTTCACGACATATGCCAGTTGGCGCTGGGTGTTCGCGGGCGAGGTCTTGTTGGTATTGGTGATCGTGGCGATGGGACGCCGAATGGTCGACAGTCCGCCCGAGGCGGGGGTGAAGCTCGACCCGATCGGGACCGTCCTGTCCGCGGCGGGACTCGGGATGGTGGTGTTCGGGATCGTCCGCGCCGGGACCTGGGGCTTCGTGCAGCCAAAACCGGACGCTCCGCAGTGGCTCGGGGCGTCACCGGTCATCTGGCTGATTCTCGGTGGCGCCGTCGTGCTCACCCTGTTCGTCCTGTGGGAGAACCGCCGCCTGGAGAGGGGCAAGGGCGCCTTGATCGACCCGCAAATGCTCCGGGTCCGCGGGCTCCAGGCGGGCTTGATCTCCTTCTTCTTCCAATACCTGCTGCAGGCCGGGCTCTTCTTCGTCATCCCGCTGTTCCTGTCGGTCGCGCTCGGGCTCTCCGCGGTGGCGACGGGGGTGCGACTGCTCCCACTTTCGTTGACGATCCTGGTCGCCGCCGCCGGCGTCCCCCGGCTGTTCCCCACCGCATCGCCGCGCCGGGTGGTGCGCATCGGCTTCGGCCTGTTGGCCCTTGGCACCATCATCCTCGTGATGGCCCTCGACGCCGGTGCCGGCCCCGAGGTGGTGACGTGGCCGCTCCTGCTCGCGGGGTTCGGCGTCGGGAGCCTCGCCTCACAGTTGGGGAGCGTCACGGTGTCGTCGATGCCCACTTCGAAGAGCGGCGAGGTAGGCGGAGTTCAGAACACCGTGATGTATCTCGGCGCATCGGTCGGCACCGCCCTCTCGGGAACGATCTTGATCGCCGTGCTGACCACGACGTTCCTCGGAAACGTGGCCAACGACCCGGCCGTCCCCCAGGCGATGTCCTCGCAGGCGCAGGTGCAACTCTCCGCGGGCATTCCGTTCGTGAGCGACGCGGACCTGGGCGCAACCCTCGAGAAGGCCGGGGTGCCACAGGACACCGCCCATGCCATCGTCGCCGACAACGCATCGGCCCGCATCAACGGCCTGCGCGCGGCGCTGGCCGTGCTTGCTCTCTTGGCGCTGCTGGCGCTCGCCGCCACGCGCCGGTTGCCCACAAAACAGCCGGGCGCGGAAGAAGCTGCGACCGACCCGCCGATCGGCGACGAGCTCAGTCCCGCCGCAGGGTGACGCTGCACCACGCGCGCTTGCGGCACACGGGACAGGTCATGCGATGGTCGAAGCGACCGCGCGGGAGCCAGACCCCGATCGGGAACTGGTAGATCAGCAGGTCCAGCGCTCCGACGTGCGAGGACTGGTTGCAGCGCTCGCACAGGACGGTGAACGACCCGCGGTCGGCGAGCGGATTGCCCGATGTGGCAAGGAGGCTGTCGGATTCTGCCCGGGCTCCCGAGAAGAGTGCCCGCTTGCCGACCGGCAACGCGACCGTCGCACCAGAAGCCGTCGCCTGTGCGCCCCCTTCGCGGCTGGATGGCACCCCGAACAGCGCCCGCTTGCCGAGAGGGTCCGGCGCCTTGTCGCGCGACTGGTCCGCCATGTCAGGCGCTCTGCATGGCGTCGAAGACCTTGGTCGCGAGGGTGCGGTAGGCGAGCGCCCCCGGCGAGGAAGGCGCGTGTTGGAGCACGGAGCGGCCGACGCCGGGCGCCTCCGCAAACCGGATCGACTTCGGGACCGGGGGCTCGAAGACCGGCAGACCGTAGCGGTCTTCGACCTCGGAGAGCACCTGGCGCGAATGGGTGGTGCGACTGTCGAACATGGTCGGAATGACCCCGAGGACGCGGAGCTTCTCGTTGGCGAATTGACGCACGTCCTCCACCGTCTCGAGGAGTTGGCCAACGCCGCGGTGACTGAGCGCTTCGCACTGCAGCGGCACGATCACCGCCTCGGCCGCGGTCAGCCCGTTGATCGTGAGTACCCCGAGCGAGGGCGGGCAGTCGATGAGCACAGCCTCGTAGTCCTGCACGACGGGGAGGAGGGCCCGCGCCAGCACGTGCTCCCGCCCCGTCCTGCTGAGCAGGTGCACCTCGGCACCGGCGAGGTCGATCGTCGCCGGCACCACGTCCAGTCCTCCCGAGATGCCGGGAACCGTCTGCACCACGTCGGCCAGCCGTTCCCGGCGAACGAGGACGTCATGGAGCGACATGCCCAGCTCGTCGGGATCGAAACCGAGGGAGTAGGTAAGGCACGCCTGCGGATCGAGGTCGACGACCAGCGTCCGCCTGCCTTGCTCGGCGAGCGCGACACCCAGACACTGCACAGTCGTGGTCTTGGCCACGCCACCCTTCTGGTTGGCGACCGCTACCACCTTGACCATCGCCCGAGTCTAGGACCGCCGCCTCACCCACATCTCCGGGCGCCGCGGTCCTTCCTTCACACCTGTGTACGCCGCGTCAGCGATAGGAGTCTTCCTCGTAGGCCACGTCCAGGAGGAGGTTGCCCAGGGCAAGGTTCATGTCGTCGACGTGGTACCCCCACATCGGGCCTGCGTTGCTCACCGACGGCCGAAAATCCGATGTCACCGGAAGGATCCGGCGGACCTGCAACCAACCGGCTCCGCCGTGTTGCATGCACTGGGCGGTGTACAGCTGGGGGAACGCCGACCAGGGGGTGACGACCCCGGGGATCTCGTGCACGACCGTCGGGTACATGGGGACCAGGTCACCGGCCTTCGACGAGAGGGTCGCGGGATTGACGCAGACCACCTGCTGTCCGCGACGAGTGGTCTGCCCCGATTGGATGCTCACGCCCTGACCCGGCTGTCCGACCAGTGCATTGCGCCCAGGCGCTGAGGCGAACGAGGAGTAGGCGATGACACATCCGGTTTCCTTGGCCGACGCGCACGTGGGGATGTGCCGGAAGCTCCCGCCGACGTCGCGTCCCTTCGCCACTTGGACGTTGCCGCCGAGGATGATCGCCGACACCAATTTCTTGCGCAGCTGTGCCGAGGGGTCGATCTGGGCGCGCAACAACCTGATCAACATTGCAGCACCCTGCGAGTGACCGATGAAGATCACCGGGTGGCCGTGGTTGTCGTGCGCGAGGTAGTCCTTCCACGCGGCCAGCAGGCTGTCGTAGGCGGTGGTGATCACCTGGGACGTGAAGGCCTCACCGTCCCTGAGGGAGGCCCCGGTCGCCTGCCGGTACATCGGCGCCCATACGTTGCACACGGAGGAGAATTGGGACGCCTGCCCGACCGCGATGTCGGTCTCTTCCTTCTGGATCGAGAGATCCGAATTCAGGCTCGGTTCCGTCGAGACCGTCGGATACACGTAGAAGCAGTCGAACTCCTTGGCGTGGGACGTCACGGCGGTCGCGAAGGTGCCTTTGACGAAATTGACCCCCACGCTGGTCGTCGTCCGGGCGGTATCACACGGGTCGGAGGCCGCGCCGGGCCGGCAGAGCCAGACGGTGCGGACCGAGGACTGGATCGGGCGAACGGCCGCGGCGACGGGCGCGACGGGGAGGAGTGTTCCCACCAGAGAGACGAAAGCCACGGACATCACGCTCGCCAGGACGCAAGCTCGGCCACGGCGTTGGGGTCGGAGAGGGCGGCGAACGATCTCGGTGGTCGTCGTCATCCCTGCCTTTCTCTCAGGATCGCGAGATCCGCGTGAAACCCGCCGGCGCCAGGTTAGGAGCTGCGCTGGGGTGATTTGGGCGCGCCTCGCTCTCGCTTTGACGGGGCGTCCCGGAACCGGTGACGGAGCGCATAGGGTCGATGGAGGAGCCGAGTAGTGATGCCGGCCGGTCGCGCCACCCCGTCACCGCTCCGCCCGAGGACGCACTGGAAGGAGAGGCAAGGCGGTGGCAGCGCACCGACTCAACCAGAAGATCGTGGTCGGTGCCGTGTTCGTGTCGGCGATGTTCATGAACATCATGGACATCACGATCGTCAACGTGGCGTTGCCGACGATCGGCCGCGACTTTCACATCGCTCCCACCGCCGTGGACGGCATCGTCATCGCGTATCTCGTGAGCCTCGCCGTCTTCATTCCGGCTTCCGGCTGGCTGGGCGACCGCTTCGGCGGTAAGCGTGTGCTCCTCGTCGCCATCGCGGTCTTCACCGTCGGTTCGGTCCTCTGCGGCCTCGCCCAGAACGTGACCCAGCTGGTGGTGTTCCGCGTCCTGCAGGGCGCCGGTGGCGGGATGATGGCTCCCGTCGGGATGGCAATGTTGTTCAGGGTCTTCCCGCCCGCTGAGCGCGTGCGGGCCGCCAGCATCCTGACCATCCCCACCACGATGGCGCCCGCCATCGGACCTGTGCTCGGAGGCCTCCTCGTGACGAGCCTCAGCTGGCGCTGGGTGTTCTTCGTCAACCTGCCGCTCGGGATCTTGGCGATCACGTTCGGCGCAGTCTTCCTCGATCGCATCGGCACGACCGACCCCGGCCCCCTCGACCTCCGCGGATGGGCGCTCGGTGGCGCGGGCCTCGGCCTCTTGATGTACGGCGTCTCGGTGGGCCCGCTCGACCACTGGTCGTCGGCGTCGGTCGTCGTCTCGTGCGTCGTGGGCGCCGCCCTCCTGGGCGCGTTCACCGTCGCCGAGCTCCGCACCCGCCAGCCCCTGGTGGATCTGCGTCTGCTCTCGGGACGGCTCTTCCGTTCGACGAACGTCGTCATGTTCGTGGCTGCCGCGGCATTCCTGGGGATGCTCTACCTGATTCCCCTCTACTTCCAGGACGCCCGCGGGATGACTCCGTTGCAGTCCGGATTGTCCACCTTCCCCGAGGCGTTCGGCGTCATGCTGGGGGCGCAACTCGCGAGCCGGCTCATCTACCCGCGCATCGGGCCGCGTCGCCACATCACCGGGGGCCTGCTCGCGCTGGTCGTCTCGACGCTGCTCCTGACCCAGATAACCGTGACCACCAACCTGTGGTTCATCCGCGGCCTGATGTTCGTCCTGGGGTTGGCGATGGCGCAGGTGATGGTCCCCAACCAGGCAGCTTCGTTCGCGATGATCACGCCGGATTCCATGGGCCGGGCGTCGACGTTCTTCAACACGATGCGCCAGGTGGGCAGTGCAACGGGCGTCGCGATCCTCTCGACGGTGTTGATCGGCGTCGGGTCCGCCACCGCCTCGGGCGGCGCCCTCAAGCCCGACATCACCGCCTACCATCTCGCCTTCCTGGCCTCCGCCCTGTTCGCTCTCGTGGGTGTCGCCTTCTCCCTCACGATCCACGACAGCGATGCCGCGGAGACGATCGTGCCTCCCCGCAAGCGGGTGCGTCAGGTCCGCGATCGTGCGGTCACGGTGCCCGAGGGAAGCGCGGCGTGATGCCTGCACGCGCCGTGTGCGTGTTCTGCGGATCGAGCCCGGGCGCCAACCCTGCCTTCACCGACGCCGCGACCGACTTCGGACGCGGCTTGGCCGCACGCGGCGTCGGGCTCGTCTACGGCGGTGCGTCGATCGGGCTGATGGGCGTCGTCGCGGACGCTGCGATCGCGGCGGGCGGCCAGGCGACGGGCGTGATCACCGAGGCCCTCGCGGGACACGAGATTGCACACTCGTCGCTGAGCGACCTGCACGTCGTGACCAACATGCACGAACGCAAAGCCATGATGTCTTCCCTCTCCGACGCCTTCGCCATGCTCCCCGGCGGTTTCGGCACCCTGGAGGAATTCATGGAGTCCGTGACCTGGGCGCAGCTCGGCCTGCACGACAAGTGTTGCGGCATCCTCAACGTGGACGGCTTCTTCGACGACCTCCTGGGCTTCGTCGGTCATGCGGTAGCCGAGGGCTTCATCAAAGCAATGCAGGTGGACCGCCTGATCGTCGCCAAGGACGCGGCCTCGTTGCTCGACGCCCTTGTCGGCGCGGAGGAGCGTCCGGGGTAGTAGAGGACGACGCGGCGTGCACCGTCGGCGCTAAGCGGGCAACAGCAACACGTCGCGCAGCTCGTCGACCACCCATTCGTCGAGCAACGCCCGCATCGACGGGTAGGGCTTCTCGGCACCGCTCTCCTTGTCCAGCAGGGTGGGGAGATAACCGAGATCACCGAAGTGACCCAGGTAGTCCGCCACCGAGCGGCCCGACACACGCTGGAGCATCTCTTCCTTCAGTTCGGTCGTCACGATGGGCCGGTCCTTCTCGATGATCCGGGTGGCGCCCTGCACGACCCTGCCCTCCGCGCCCTCGACGTCCATCTTCAAGAAGTCGACCTTCCGGTCGACGAGGTCGTCGAGCCGGAACGTCGGGACGACCGTGCCGAAGCGCGACAGGAGATCGTCGGCGTCGACGAGGCCGCCGTTCGAGCCGACGTGGGTGGCGTAGTACGCCCAGCCGGGCGCCTCGTCCGCCGCCACCGGGAGCAGGTCGATGTTGGCCAAGTCGTTCAAGCGGACCGACGACAGCAGGAGGCGGCAGTTCTCCGAGTTCGGCTCGAGCGCGATGACCCTCCCGGCCGGCCCCACCAGTTTCGATGCCAGCAGCGAGAAGTAGCCGAGATTGGCGCCGACGTCGACGACGGTCATGCCCGGGCGGCAGTACCGTTCGAAGACGGCGGTGAGGTGCGGCTCGTACGTGCCCGACCGCAGACCGGGCGTGACGGCCGCATCGGCCGCATCACAGAGCAGCTCCACCCGGCCGACGGTGCAGCGCACCGCGTCCTCGTCGGCCAGTTGTACCGAGAAGGCGGTGGGCGCCAGCTGGTGTTCGATCGATCCGAGCATGTGCCGGATCGTCGAGGCGTTCGTCAGGTCCCCCGTCGCGGCCTCGTCGACCTCGGCGCGCAGGTCGTCGGGCAGGTGGGGATAGAGGAGGTGCACCAGCTGTTCGTACGTCATGGCGCGTTGGGGCACGGTGCCCCCGAGGCGGTGCACGAGACGGTCCCGCCAAGGCCGCAGCCTGTCCTTGGCCGTTTCCCGCCAGCCTTCGCCGCTGCGGTCCCGCTCAGCAGTGCCCATGCGCGAA
>DATAYX010000125.1:0-5041 GCA_036272355.1 Acidimicrobiales bacterium | reverse complement strand
CAGCGGGCGCTGGGCCACCGGATGGTGTTCGCGGCCGACGAGTACTACCTGTTGGCCGGTCGGCCGTTCCCGTCGTCCCGACGCTACGAGGGCTTCCCGCAGCACGAGAACGGGATCGGGATGGCGCGTGCGTTCGCCGAGTCCTTCGCGCGGCCGGCGTCGGGCGCGCCGGGCGGCGTGCGGCACGGGTTCTTCGCCTCGGTCGACGCGGCGCCGGCCGAAGGGTATCGAGCGCCGCGCCTGGAGACGGCGCCTGGCGGGATCGACGACCGGCCGGTGACGGTGCTCACCGGCGCCTACGGGGCCCGGGTGCTGGCGCCGTTGGTAGCTGCGCACGGGCGCAGCGACGTGGCGGTGTGGCCGGTGGCGAACCAGTTCTTCGGTGGCAACATCGGCGTGGCCGGGCTCCTCACGGGCGAGGACGTCGGGCGCGCCCTGCAGGCCGTGCCCGGCGACCGGCGCTGCCTGTTGCCGGACGCGTGCCTGAACGAGGGCCGCTTCCTCGACGGGCTCACCCTCGCCGACCTGCCCCGCCCGGTTGAGGTGGTGCCGTGCGACGGCGCGTCGCTGCGGCGCGCCCTCGACGGGACGTCCTACCGGCCAGCGTGCGCGGCATGAGGCTCCCGATGGTCGTCATCGCGGGGCGCCCCAACGTCGGCAAGTCGTCGCTCGTCAACCGGATCGTGGGGACGAGGGCGGCGGTGGTCGAGGAGGAGCAGGGCGTCACGCGCGACCGCAAGGTCCTGACGGCGGACTGGGCGGGGAGGCCGTTCTCGGTCGTGGACACCGGCGGCTGGCTGGCCGCGGGCGATGCGCTCGAGGCAAAGGTCAGCCAGCAGGCCGAGCGTGCATTCGAAGAAGCCGACGTCGTCCTCATGGTGGTCGACGTGACCACGGGCGTGACGGAGGAGGACATGGCCGCCGCCAAGGTGATCCGGCGCTCCGGCGCGCCGGTGCGGCTCGTGGTGAACAAGATCGACGACGCCAACCGGGACGCCGAGGCCTGGGAGTTCGTGTCGCTCGGGCTGGGCGACCCCTTCGCGGTGAGCGCGCTGCACGGGCGGGGGACGGGGGACCTGCTCGACGAGGTGGTGGGTCTGTTCCCCGGGGAGGCCACGGCCGACGGCGACGGTGTGGCGCCCCGGAGCGGCGGCGCCGACGTGGTCGCGGACGAGGCGAACGGCCCGAGGGTGGCCATCATCGGGCGACCCAACGTCGGCAAGTCGACGCTGTTCAACAAGCTGCTCGGCGAGGAGCGCTCGATTGTGCACGACATGCCGGGCACGACGCGCGACGCCATCGACACGGTCGTGGAGACCGAGGACGGACCGATCTGCTTCATCGACACGGCGGGGCTGCGGCGCCCGTCGAAGACCGACCGCGGTACCGAACAGCACGCCACGATGCGGGCGTTGCGAGCGCTGGAGCGGGCCGACATCGCCATCCTCGTGATCGACGCCACGATCGGCGCCTCGCACCAGGACCAGCGGCTGGCCGAGCGCATCGGCGTGTCGGGGTGCCCCGCCATCGTCGCCCTGAACAAGTGGGACTTGGTGGCGACCGACGAGCGGGACGACGTGCTGGCGGGCGTGGGCGACCGGCTGGCCTTTCTGGGTTCGGCGCCCGTGCTCAAGATCTCCGCGCTCTCGGGGAAGGGAGTGCAGCGGCTCCTCCCGGCGCTGCGAGACGCGGAGGTGGCGTATCACCAGCGGGTGCCGACGGGGGCGCTGAACCGCACGCTCCAGGAGCTGCAGGGGCGCCAGCCGGCGCCGCGGGCGCGCATCCGCTACGCCGTGCAGGGGGCGATCGACCCGCCGACTTTCACGCTCTTCAGCAGCGGTCGCCTGCCGCAGACGTACCTGCGCTACATCGAGCGCGGGCTGCGCGAGAAGTTCGAGTTCGGCGCGACGCCGATGAAGCTGCGCGTGCGCGTGGGCGGTAAGTGAGGCGCGCGCACTGATGCCGTGGTGCGAGGAGTGCGACGCACTCGTCGAAGATGAGGACCTGGGCGAGGAAGGCGAGTGTCCGACGTGCGGGACGATCGTGGCCGAGCAGGAGCGCCGGCCCATCCCCTGGTACTTCAAGTTGATGATCGTGGCGAGCATCGTCTACCTCGGTTACCGCGGGTATCAGGGTGTGACCTGGATCGCCGGGCACGTGTAGCGTCGCTGTCCGTGCCCGTCTACGAAATCGACGGGGTCGCGCCGCGCATCGACCCCGAGGCCTACATCCACCCCGACGCCGTCGTCATTGGTGACGTGACGGTCGGCCCCGAGTCCAGCGTGTGGCCGCACGCGGTGTTGCGGGGTGACTACGGCACGATCACCGTGGGCTCGGCCACCTCGATCCAGGACGGCACGGTGGTCCATGCCGGGCCGGGGTTCCCGACGGTGATCGGCGACGGCTGCGTCATCGGCCACATCGTGCACCTCGAGGGCTGCCTGCTCGAGGACGAGTCCCTGGTGGGCTCGGGCAGCGTCGTGCTCCACCACGCGGTCATCAGCCACGGGGCCACGGTCGGTGCGAACGCAGTGGTGCCCAACAACATGGTCGTGCCCGAGGGCGCGCTGGCGCTCGGGGTGCCGGCGAAGGTGTTCGAGGGCCGCTCCGACGTCCCGATGATCAAGCTCTCGGCCGCGCAGTACGTGATGAATGCGAAGCGCTACCGCGAGGGCCTGCGTCGGCTCGACTGAGCGGGCTGCCTTTCCGCGGCCCGTCCCACGATCACTCGGGCGATCGTCGGGCTGCGATCAGCGAGCGTGTTTGTTGAACACGTCGGTTCCAAAGGGGACCAGGCTCGGCGCTGCGGCAAAGCCGAGGTGGCCCTTGCCGTCCGTACCGCCGGTCGTCAGTCCCAGGAGATCCTCGTAGCTCCGGAGCGCCGAGTAGTGGTTGTACGTGCCGGTGATGTCGACCGAGTCCGGTGCGATGTACTTGGCGTTGAGGAGGAGCGCACCGATCTGGCCGCCACCGGTCGCCGTGGTGTTCGGGCCCGGCTCCTGACCGCAGCAGGACGCGTTGGCGTTGGTGCCCTCTGCCTCGTCGAAGGTGATGACGACGAGTAGGTCCCCGTGCTTGTAGGCGGGCGAGGCGAGGACGGTGGGCATCCAGGCCTTGAGGAACAGGTCGGCACCGGTGAGACCGCCCGTGGTGCCCCCCGTGCTGTTGGGCCCCGCGCAATTCGTGTCGTGCCCGTCGTTGCAGAGGCTCGGTGTGACGAAGCCGAAGCGCGGCGTGGTGCTCTCGCTCTTCAGGTCGTGGGCGAGGTGTCCCGACGGCGACGGCGTGCCGCTCGCGGACAGGGTGCCCAGCGGCACGACGTTGGCGCTGCACTCGGCGGCGTTGTCGATGACGGAGTGGAACCAGATGAACGGGCTGTGCCGCGCCGCATACTGGTCGTCAGCCGTCGCCGTGTTCGTGTTGTTGGGGGAGCCGATCGTGGGGTGGGCGCAGTCGGTGCCTGCGGTCGCATCCTTGGTCCCGCCGTCGCGGAACGGCGTGTTGCCCATGTCCTGCTCGTAGGCGCGCCAGGCTGCGACGTGGGTCTTGTGGTTGGGTGGGAACTTGGCATCGAGCTGCGAGGAAATGGTCTTCACCGAGGCGGGGTAGACGCAGCCCTGCCCGTCGACCTGGCCGGGATTGAGCGTCTTGTCCTCATCGGGGGTGCCGGGGGCGACGTTGACGAAGGCGGCGCCGTTGGTGAGGCAGTCGGCCGAGGTGCTCTGGTTGGCCGCCTGGCCCGAGACCTGGGCGATGTAGTTGTCGAGGCTGACGTGGCCGATGGCGTAGTAGTTCTGCAGCAGCTCGCCCTTCTTGCGGAGGGTGCCGTTCAGGTAGGTGGCGGGAGAATTGGCGCCGAAGGTGGCGTCGAAGCCCTCGTTTTCGAACTCGATCACGAGGACGTGCTTGATGTGGCCGGCGGGCACGGCCGCACGCACGACGTGCGACGAGCCGTGCGCCGCGGCACCGGCGGACGGCGCCGCGGCGGCGAGAAGGGTGCACGCGGCGCCCGAGGTCACGAGGGCTGCGAGGGCGCGCCGAGGCACGTGGGCGAGTGGGGTTCCGTTCACGGCGGGGGACTGTAGCGGCGCCGCCGGGGCCGCGCAGGTCAGCCGGCGGCCAACGCGGCGATGTCGCGGACCGTGTCCCGGCTTATGTCGGGACAGGCGATGACGAAGATCTCGGTGCCGTGCATCGTTCCCATCATCTGCCGGCAGCGTGCGGGCACGTCCGCTGCCAGGAGGAGGCGGTAGAAGTTCACGCCCTCGTCGCGGAGTGGATCACATTCGTTCACGCTGATGACGGTGGGCGGAAAGCCACGCACGTCGTCGATTTGGGCGAAGCCGGGCCAGGCGAGGGGATTGCGGGCCTCGAAGGCCTCGATGCCGTACCCCATGGCGCCGCGGTTGTTGTGCAGCCGGAGGAGGATGCCCTCGTTCTCGATGCTCGAGGGCGAGTCGGGCGCGGGCCACTGACCGGCGATGTAGGGGCACAGCGCGTAGAGCCCCGTCACGAGTCCCAGGTCGCCGTCGCGCTTGAGGGCGAGACCGGTGGCGAGGGTGAGATTGCCGCCGCCGCTCTCGCCGGCCACCACGATCCGGCCGGGGTCGATGCCGAAGTCGTCGGGGTGCGCGGCGACCCAGCGCAACCCGGACAGGCAGTCGTTCAAACCGGCCGGGAACGGGGCCACCTCGGGGGCGGAGGAGGGGACGACACAGTTGCGGAAGTCGGGCATGACCACGGCGACGCCGTTGGCGGCGATGATGCGGCCCCAGGCGCGGTACATGCCGTAGAAGCACGACATGGCCGCCATCCCTCCGCCGTGGATGTAGTAGACGCAGGGGAGGGGCTCGGTGGTCTCGGGCCGGATGACCTGGAGCTTGACGGAGTTGCCGTCAGGCTGTGAGACGAACTCCTGCGTCGTGGTGGTCAGACCGGTCGAGGGCGCCACGTCCTCGGTGTCGCAGAGCTCGAAGAACTGCTCCATGCCCTCGCGCATGGCGGCGGCCTGCGGCGTGGCGGCCTCGGCGAGCAACTCGTC
>DATAYX010000124.1:0-2450 GCA_036272355.1 Acidimicrobiales bacterium | reverse complement strand
CGCCACACGAAAGGCAGACGCATCAACGCATCGGTGTGGTACGGGCCCTTGTAGAGCAGGCCGAAGTCGCCCTGGAGCTCGCCGTGGTCGGTCGTGAAGATGACGTCGGTGTCGTCGAGCCAGCCGCGGGCGGCGATCGTGGCGAGGACGCGACCGCAGGCCTCGTCGATCAGCTCGTTCATCACGTGCGTCTTGGCGTTGACCTCGCGGATCTGGTCGTTGGTGAGGCGGGAGGGGACGAAGGCGGCCGGGCCGCCCTCCATGTTGGCGAACGAGCCGTCCCAGTAGCCGAGCCAGTGGGGGGGCTTGGTGGCGAGGATCTTGCGGATGGCGTCGTCGCTGCCCGGGTGGCCGGGCGGGAGGTCGAGGTCCTGCCAGGGGACGCGGCCGAGCTCTGATTCCGGCGGGTCCCACGGGTGATGCGGGTCGGGGAACGACATCCAGCAGAACCACGGCTCGTCGGCGCCGAGCGAGTCAAGCCAGTCGACCGTGATGTCGGCGACCCAGTCGGTGTGGTACCACTCGCGCGGGATCGGGTTGTTCTTGGTCTCGGGCGCGCCGGTGTCGCCGCCGGGGTCGGCCTGGAGGAGGCCGGCGAAGCTGTGCATGTGCTCGGGATGGTTGGCACGGAGCCACCGGCCGTAGTGCGCGATGGGCGTGTCGCCCCACGCCGCCGCGTGCATCGCCTGCTCGGAGCGTTCGAAGCCGCGCCAGGGGCCCGTGTCGCCGCGGGCGGCGCGGGCGTTCTCCTCGAACTGCAGGTTCGGATCGAAGCCCGGCTCGAAGTGGGCCTTGCCGAGAAGGGCGGTGCGGTATCCAGCTTTGTCGCGCAGGTACTGGGCGACGGAGGGCGCGGATTCGGGGAGGGGGACACCGTTGGCCACGACGCCGTGGGTCCTGACGTACTGGCCGGTGAGCATCGTGGAGCGGGCGGGCATGCAGACGGTGTTCTGGTTGTAGGCCCTGGCGTAGTTGATGCCCTCTTTGGCGAGCCCGTCGATCGTGGGGGTCCGGGCGACAGTGCCGCCGTTACAGCCGAGGCTGTCGTAACGCTGCTGATCGCTCGTGATGAACAGGATGTTGCGCCTTTTGCTCGTGCTGCCCGCCTTGCCCGCCTGGGCCGCCTGGCCCGCCTGCGATGTCTGGGCTTCGGGCATGTCAGGCCTCGTCCCGTGCCGGCAGAGCGTTCAGAACCGGTTCGCAGGCCAGGAGCACGGAGCGGTCGAGCCCGCGCTCACGATGCGTGTGGGCCTCCTCGTATTTCGGCGACGTCACCATGTCGATGAAGGCCGCCCGGCTCGGATACGACACCAGCGCCACCAGGTCCCAGTCGTCGGCCTCGGAGTCCCCGATGAGGACGTTCTCGGGCCGGCCCGTCCAGATCACCTTGCCGCCGCGTGACTCGACCATCTTCACGACCTGGTCGCTGTAGTCCCGGTAGGCGCTGGCACCGGTGGTCGTCTTCGTGGCGCCGGCATCGGTCGGCGGCGTCCCGTCGTCGGGGCGCGCGAAGTGGAGCAGGTTGATCATCACCACCTCGCCCTCGCTCCGGCCGTGAGCGAACTCGGTGAATTGCTCTCTCGTCGGCGTGATGGCCATGGCGGTCCTCTCTGTTGTGATTGGGCGCCGGGCCGGGGGTCCCGGGGCCTTGGCTCCGCCTGGCTGCGTCAGCCGCGCACCGCCCCCGCGATGAGGACTTCCATGACCGGCGCCGCCGAGGTGACCGACAGGCCCTTGCCCTGCCGGAGCAGCTCCCAGTTCTCCCAGCTGGCGGCCACGTCGATCGCATCGAGCGCGGTGGCCCGACGGTGGCGGGGCTTCTCCTTGAGTTCTCGCTCGAACACCTCGGCCACCTGCGTCCGCAGCACGAGGTGGTGCAGTTCGAGCCCTTCGGCGATGCTCCGCGAGGTGGCCGCCATGCGGTCGGCGAACCGGCGCACCGGCGCGATGGTCTCGAACACGTCAACCCGGTTCTTGACCAGCATGCGCATCCGGGTGGCGAGCGGCCCGGTCTTCGGCAGCCTGATGTAGAGGTGGGCGGTACGTTCCATCTGGCGGAGGATGCCAGCGGCGTGGAGCGACTCGATGTCCTCGGTCAGCCGGAAGACCGTGCGCACCGAGATGCCCGAGCGCTCCGCGATCTGCTGCGCCGTCGGGGCGTCGTTGCCGGACTCGACCAGATCGAGGAACGCGTCCACCGCCCGCTCGTAGGAGTTCAGCCGCCGGCGGGTGCGACCGTCCTCGGAGGTGGGTTCCGGCGCCAGCCCCGGCTCGATGGCAGTCTCGACGTCGGCGGTCCCGGGCGCGTCGTCGCGCGAGGTCAGCGAAGGCATGGACCAATCGTCGCAATTGTCATGCCGCATGTCAATAGGTTGTGCGGCCGTTGATGGTGTGATGGGGCGATGTTGGGCATCACACTCCGGGTTCGACGGATCCCCCCGGCTCCCCCG
>DATAYX010000123.1:0-4124 GCA_036272355.1 Acidimicrobiales bacterium | reverse complement strand
GTCTGCCGACAGTTCGTCTGCAAGTACCACGGGTGGCGCTACGACCTCGACGGCGCCTGCAACTACGTCCAACAGGAGCAAGAGTTCTTCGACCTCGACAAGGCCGACTACGGCCTCGTCCCGCTGCACTGCGAGGTATGGGCGGGGTTCATCTTCGTCAACCTGGCCAAGCAACCCGAGCAGAGCCTGGTCGACTTCCTCGGGCCGGAGGTGACGAAGCTCGAGAACTACCCGTTCCACGAGCTGACCGAGCGGTGGGTCTACCGCGGCACGGTGAATGCGAACTGGAAGCTCTACATGGACGCCTTCCAGGAGTTCTACCACGCACCGGTCTTGCACGCGAAGCAGACGCCACCGGACTGGTCGACCGCCGCGCAACAGTCCGGCTTCGAGGCACCGGCGTACACGATCTCAGGTCCGCACCGTCTCGTCAGCACGGCCGGCATCCACCCGTGGACCCTGCCGGAGAACATGCTCAAGCCGATGGAGCGGATCACACGCAGCGGCCTGTTCGGACCCTGGGACAAGCCGGAACTCGACTACGACCAGAAGGCGGCGGGCATCAACCCGGCCGGCTGCGATCCGTGGGGCCTCGACTCCTGGCAGATCTTCCCGAACTTCACGATCCTGGTCTGGGGCCAGGAGTGGTACCTGACCTACCACTACTGGCCGACGGGTCAGGGCTCCCATGTCTTCGAGGGCACGCTGTACTTCGTGCCGGCCAAGACGCCGCGCGAACGGGTGGCGCACGAGCTCGCCGCGGTGTCGTTCAAGGAGTACGGGCTCCAGGACGCCAACACGCTCGAGGCCACCCAGAGCATGCTCGAGTCCCGGGTGATCGAGCGGTTCCCGCTGAACGACAAGGAGGTCCTGTGCCGCCACCTGCACAAGGTGGTCGCGGAGTGGGTGGACGAGTACCGGAAGCTCGAAGAGGCGGGGGTCTGACCGATGACCACGACGAAGTTGCCGGCGGAGTTCGCCGACCTCGAGCCCTTTGCCTCCACCTGGTGCCTGCCGACGGAGAGCGAGCGGTTCGCGCAGCGCCTGGCGGTGCCGATGAACGAGATGCAGGCGTTCTATGACGCGATCACGCCGCGCTTCGAGGAGGCGATCGCCTACTGCGACACCTTCCCCCTCGACGAGATGCCCGAGGACGCGGTGAACCTGATGCACCTGCTGTACTCGATGATCATGGTGTCGTTCCCGGTCGAATGCTGGGGCCAGGGTCCGGTACCCGACACCGGCGCCGCCTACCTGGACCTGCTGGTGGAGCCGGGGCCCTGAGCCTCGCGGTCTGAGCGGGTTCCCCGAGCCCTGCGTCGGGCATGATGCACCGGTGATCTTCGGTGCGCACCTGGTTCTCTTCAGCGCGGACGCCGAGGCGGACCGAACCTTCCTGACCGACGTGCTCGGCTTCGGCTCCGTCGACGCCGGCGGTGGGTGGCTGATCTTCGGACTGCCGCCGGCGGAGATGGCGATACACCCACCCGTGGCCGGCGCTCCCCTGCCTCCGGCCGGGGGCCCGACGGCAGAGCTCTACCTCATGTGTGACGACCTTGAATCGGAGATGCGCACCCTCGCGTGGCGTGGCGTGGCGTGCTCCGCGGTCGAAGAGGCGCGCTGGGGGTCGATCACGAAGATCACGCTGCCGAGCGGTGGCGAGGTCGGCCTCTACCAGCCGAGGCACCCCACCGCGATCGATCGTTCTCTCTGATCAGACTCCGAGTTTGGCGGCGCGCAGCTGCGCCGCGAGTGCCTCGTCACCGTCGATCTCGACCGACGCCTTCGCCTGGCGCCCGGCGCCGAACATGACGAGCTCCCCGGGGTCGCCGGCGAGCGTGAGGCGCGGTCCCGAGCCCGCTTCCTTGGTCTCCCGGCCGGGCGACGTGACCACGATCGTGGCCGGGACCTTCTTCGCCATGCCACCGGGACCGACACGGGCCCAGAGCGCGTCGGCCAGCTCGGCCGAGAGCACGCGTGGTTGCCACCCGTCCCGGGCCCGCCGCAGGTCCTCCACGTGGATGAAGAACTCCACCGTGTTCATCGCTCCGTCGAAGGGACGGAGGAGCAGCGGCGGCCCGTGCCGCACGGTGTCGACGAGCTTCTCGAACGGCACGCGGTCCCGTTCGGCTCGCCGCACCTTCTCGGTGTAGTCCGCCAGGCGCGGCCAAACCAGCCCGGGCCCGCTGTCGGGTCTCCGCTCGCGCACGACGAGGTGGGCCGCGAGGTCTGCGGCCAGCCACCCCTCGCACAGGGTGGGCGCGTCCGCGCCGTACTCCAGGAAGAGGTCGCAGATCGTGCCGCGTTCGTGCTGCGCGAGGCTCGGCGCCGCCATGCCCCTACGTACGCAGTGGCTCGGACAGGCCGGCCCACTTCTTGCGCCAGGACAGCGCCAGGAAGATCTTGACCGGGAGTGGCGGGCCTTCCGGCCGCTCGGCTTCGGGGGTCGACCGGATGGTCTCGTCGAGCGCGCCCACGGCGTAGGGCATCTGGGGCTTGGGAAGGCCCTTGAGCGCCTTGGTCTCTAGGTCTGCCCACTCGCCGTGCGGGATCCACTTGGCGTACATGGGCAGGACTTCGGCGTCCTCCCGGTCGAGGTGCGGGAAGAAGAGATCGCGCAGCTCGATGGCGGCGGCGTTGATCGCGTCCCGGCCCGCGACGTCGGGAGACCTTTCGAACGACTCGACCGCCGCGTTGATCTTCGCCATCACCTCGAGCATCTGCCGGTGGTCCGCGCCGAGCTCGTCGACGAGCGGTTTGATGTCGGGGTAGTAGCCCGCCAGCAGCGGGAAGTCCTTGTCATCCTCTTCGTGATGGTGGTAGTCGAGGATCGCCGCGTAGAAGGTCCAGTACGGACCCACGGTGGACTGCAGAGCCGACGGTTCCAATGTTGCCGTCGCATCGATCAGCCGGGTCAGGCCCGACCGGAACATGTTGTGAACCGCCTGGATCAGCCGGATGTCGGCACAGACGCCGTTGTTCGCCATTCTGAACCCCCCTATTGGTTCATGAAACCGCCTTAGCCACGCGCAGGGTAACCCATCGGGACACCCCCGTCGAGGGTCGACGAGGAGGGATTTGCTATGCGAGCACCTCGAGCACGGCCGATCCCGACGTGATGGCGCGGTCGCGGTTGCCCTCGTCGTGCAGCAGCAGGCGGACGCCGATCAACCCGCCCGGCGCCGGGTACGCGGTGCCCTCGACGCGGAACGGACCCGTCTTGCCCCGGGCGAGGAACATCACGTGCCAGCTCCGGACCTGGAGCCGGCGCGTGCCGGCCAGCGCGGCGGCCAGGTCGACGGCGGCCGTCTCGAGCACGATGTGCTGCGGCCCGATGTGGAGCGCCGCGTCCGGCGAGGCGAACTCCACGCGGAGCTCGGGCAGGGTCCAGTGGCCGTCGGCTCGCCGGGAGGCGCCGAACACCTGCCACAGCGGCGGCAGATCCGGGGAGTCCTCGATCTCGAGCTTTGCCTCGTCGACATCCATCCGCTCGAGACCGTCCGGCGGCGTCCCGATCGACGCGCCCTGCCCGTCGATGAGCGCGATCACCCGGTCGTGGTTCGTCGCATCGACGATCCGACAGCGTCCATACCCCATCGTCCGGCCCTGGTGGATGGATCCCGAGTCGACGACCTCGATGGTCTGCACGTCGAAGCCGGGGTCGAGGATCTGCACCGACGCGATCACGGGGTTGGGGACCGCGACCAGGTCGGTGCTGCCGCCCTCGGGTGAGGAGATGGCGAGCGGCGCCACCATGATCCCGCCGGCCTCGTTGCGCATGTCCCGGCGGATCTTCACCGTGTTGTCCTCGGACCCGAGGTTCATCGAGGAGTGATTCCGGCCGATGTAGCGGTAGCTCAACAGCCCGCTCCAGCGCCGTTGGAGCTCTTTGCGGTACGCCTCGGGGTCGTCCTTCAACTCTCGGATGTCACGCATGCCCCGACCCTCCCTGACGACTACATGGCCTCGTACTCGACCGTCACTGTCTCGCCCGACGGCAGCGACTGGCAAGTCAGCACCCAGCCTTCTTCGACCTCTTCGGGCGTCAACGCGTTGTTGGCCCGCATCCTGACGCTGCCTTCCTTGAGGAAGGCCATGCAGGTGGCGCAGTTGCCCGCCTCGCA
>DATAYX010000122.1:0-5029 GCA_036272355.1 Acidimicrobiales bacterium | reverse complement strand
GCGGTCGGCCCCGACCCACGACGATGCGGCCCGTGCAGTGCCCGAGGATGTCCGTGTGCGGGCTCTCGATTGCCGCCAGCATGCGCGCCGTCATCTGTCTGGCGTCCATCCGCAGTTTGGAGTGGACGCTGGCCACCACGACGTCGAGTTGGGCGAGGAGGTCGAGATCGAGGTCCAGCGAGCCGTCCTCGAGGATGTCGACCTCCATGCCCGTCAGGATGCGGAACGGCGCGAGCTGCTCATTGAGGTCGTCGACCAGGTCGAGCTGCTCGGCGAGGCGCTCCTCGTTGAGCCCGTGAGCGACGGTGAGCCGGGCGCTGTGGTCGGTCAGGACGAGGTATTCGCGGCCCAGGTCGCGGGCGGCTTCGGCCATCTCGCTGATGGGGCTCCCGCCGTCCGACCAGTCGGAGTGCGAGTGGCAGTCGCCCCGGAGGGACTCGAGCAGCTCGGTGGCCGCGCCCTGGAGCACGAGGTCGTCCCTCGTCAGGTCCTTGTCGATCTTGGTGAGGTAGGCGGGGACCTTGTCGTCGAGTGCCTCGCCGATCACCTGCGCCGTCGACTTGCCCACCCCTTCGATCGACTGCAGCCGCCCCGCCTTCGCCAACGCCTCCAGCTCGTCGTCCGGCATGTCCTTGATCGCCCGGGCCGCACCCCGGAAGGCACGCACCTTGTAGGTGTCCGCGCCGCCGCGTTCGAGGCGGAACGCGATCTGATTCAGCGCATCGAGTGGTTTCACCGTGGTCCTACGCCTTCTCTTCCTTCGGTTCGTCGGGTTCTTTCTTGGCCCGGCTCGGAGCAACACGGGGCGGCTCGTCTGGCATTTTGGGGTACTGCGGCGGCCAGGGCGCGTCATGCAGGCCGGTCTCCTTGTCCCGTGTGGCCATGGCAAGGAGAGGTTCGATCGATTGGGGTGCGTCTCCGATGTCCCCCCACGGGTCGCCGCGCCGGGCCACCAGCTCGGGCACCGAGCGGATGGTCAGCTCGTCCGGCACGACCGACTCGACCTCGTCCCACGCCAGCGGCGTCGAGACCTGGCCCCCGACGCGGGGCCGGGCGAACCAGGCCCCGAAGACGGTCTTGTGCGGCGCGTTCTGGTTGAAGTCGATGAAGACGCGGGTGCCGCGTTCTTCCTTCCACCACTTGGCGGTGATCTCGTCGGGATGGCGCCGCTCGAGCTCACGGGCGAGGGCGACGGCCGCGGCCCTCACGGCGATCGAATCCCAGCGCGGCTCGAGCCGGAGGTAGACGTGCAGCCCGTTGCTGCCGGTCGTCTTCGGGTAGCTGCGCAGGCCCAGCTCGTCGAGGAGGTCCTTGCACTTCAGCGCAGCGGCCCGCACCTCGTCGAAGCCGATGCCCTTGACCGGGTCGAGGTCGATGCGCAGTTCGTCGGCGTGGTCGGGGTCGGCGGCCAGATACGGCCAGAGGTGGAGGCCGAGGCAGCCGAAGTTGACGGCCCACACGACGTGGGAGATGTCGGCGACCACCAGTGCGTTGGAGGTCGTGCCGTTGGGCGTCGAGACGATGGTCGACTGCAGCCAGTCCGGAGCGCCGGCTGGGATCCGCTTCTGGAAGAACGACTTGCCGGCGGCGCCGTCGGGAAAGCGTTGCAGGAGAGCCGGCCGGCCACCCGCGGTGTTGAGGAGATGGTCACCGATGCCGAGGTAGTACGACACCAGGTCCGACTTCGTTGCATCGATGGCGGGGAAGTACACCTTGTCCGGCCGGCTGACACGGACCTCGCGCCCGTCGACGTCCACGATGCGCTCATCGTCCGCGGGCACATGGTCGACTCTAGCGACGGCGACGTCCGGCGGTCCGGGGGCAGACGTGGGATCGCGCCTGGTGGCGACGGGTAACGCCTCCAATTGCCGAGTGGACGGACGTGAGCGTCGCGACGCGGACCCGAGAAGAGGTAGATCGAGCGCTTCGCAGAGCCCGTCCCGTCTACGAGGCCGTCATACGCCAGCCCCCGAGCCAGGCTTCGTCAGCAGGTGTTGCTGCGGTGTCTTCCGCCCGAAGCCTGGCCCGGGGCTGTACGAGGTCGGCCAGCAGCAGGCCGCCAAACCTGTCCGCGGCGCGGTTCCTTGCCAAGGGCCCGTGAGAGGTGGTCCACGTACGTGACCATGCAACGATCGTGACCTCAGGGAAGGTGTGTCCGATAGGGCACAAGGACCCCAATTTCGGCGTGGTTCACCGTCCTGTCACGCCCGTGACCTCGTCAAATGAAGTCGGCGAGCCCTTCCCAGCCCCGGGGCGGCGGCGCCAGGCGCCAGTACTGTTCGGGCACCCGCCCCTCCATCCGAACCGTGAGGGCATGGTCCCGTTCGAGCGGGGGGATCTGTGAGACGTAGCACCAGATGGCCCGGCGCTTGCGCTCCTCGTCGGGCACGTGGGGCACGATCGCAGGCGTCGCCCACAAGGGCGAGCGAAGGAGCTTGGCCACCCGCCAGGCAAGCAGCCCGGGCAGGTGTTTGTACCCGTGGTCCTCGTAGCAGAACCACGCCCGTTCCGGCTGCTGCGCCTGCACCAACAGGCACGCATCGTGGGTCATGTCGTGATCCGGGTTGGCCAGGCCCATCGGGAAGAAGACCGCGGTCGGGTCGATCTCGGCGATCGCGGCACCGAGGACCGGTGCCACGTCGGAGGGGGTAGGACGTTCGCCGACCTGCAGGTACTGGTGGTCGGGGAAGTCGAGCCAGCGGTAGGACGACTCCAAGACGTCCATGGCGGCGACGTCCTCCTCTCGCCGGACCGCCACGACGTCGTCGCCGGCGACGAAGCCGCCGAGCGCGTCCCACTCGGTGGGCTCGGCCGGGTATGCCGGCGGCCGCCCCCCGAGCACCGTGATCACGGTGGTGTCGTCGTAGCTCCCGATGAGATGCCCGGCGCCCATGGCGGCGTCGTCGAAGTGTGGCGACACCACGACGATCCGTGCGAACACCCGTGGGTCGACCTCACCCCAGCTCGGCTCCTCGAACTGCCCCCCGGGCCCGGCTCCGTACTCTGCCCCCATGTCGCTCATCGGCGTCGGATCATACGGGGAGGTCGTCGACCTCACCGGCGACCGCAACGTGGCGGCGGAACACCGGCATGAGTGCGCCGATGAACACGGCCCCCGCGATGCAGGCGAGGCCGCCCGACACCACGGCGAACTCGACCGATGTCACCGTCGCCACCGTCCCGGACTCGAGGTCCCCCAGCCGGGGTCCGCCCTGCACGACGGCCATTTGTATTGACGACATCCGGCTCCTGAACCGATCGGGGATCGACGTCTGCAAGATCGTGTTTCGCACCACCGCCGAGATCACGTCCGCCCACCCGGCGATCGCCAGCAGCACGAGCGCAAACCACAAGACGTCCGTCAAGCCGAAGACGGTGATCGCCACACCCCAGCCGATCACCGCGATGATCACGGTCCAGCCCTGTCGCCGAAGACGGGCGACCCAGCCCGTCGTCAGCGCCCCGGCGAACGCCCCCAGGCCCGGCGCGGCGTACAGGAATCCGAGTGTCACCGTCCCGCCGTGGAAGACGGTCGCCGCCATGGCCGGGAACAGCGCCCGGGGCATGCCGAACACCATCGCGTTGATGTCGATCAGGTACACGCCCTGCAGGGCCTGGCGGGAGCGCAGATAGCGCAGCCCCTCCTTCGTCGACTGCCACACGGACAGGCCGCCCGCGTCGTGGGCGGGCGGGATCGGATGCAGCATGACCGCCGCCCCGGATGCCACGACGAACGACACGGCATCGAGCGCGTAGACGAGAGGGAGGCCGATCAGGAGCAGGATGCCCGACAGCGCCGGCCCCACGATCGTCCCGATCTGGAACTCGATCTGGAGCATGGCGAAGGCCGCCGGCAGGTGCCGTCGCTCGACCATGCCCGGGACCGATGCGCTGCGGGCGGTGCTGGAGAAGCCGTAGAAGCCCGCGGCCAGGGCGCTCACCACGTAGAGCGCCGCCAGGGAGGGGTGGGGCACCGCCGCGTTGATCGCCAGCGCGCCGCTCGTCAGCGCCCCGGCCACCGTCGTCCAGATCATGATCGGGCGCCGGTCGACCGAGTCGCCGATCGGGCCGGCGGACAGTGCGCCCGCCAGGAAGGGGAAGAGCTGCGCCAGGCTGATCGCACCCACCTGCAACGACGAGTGCGTCATCGAATAGACCTGGTAGGGGATGGCGACGACGGTGAGCTGTGTCCCCAACATGGAGACGAGCTGGCCGACGAAGAGCAGGCGGAAGTCCCGGCTCTCCCGCAGCGGCGTCGTGTCGACGAGGATCCGCCCCGGCATCCCCGCAGCCTACGAGCGACCCGGCGGCCGACCTCGTCCTACGAGGTCGAGTGCCGGCCGAAGTCCCGCAGCGAGATGTCCCAGGCCGCCGGCCAGTCCCTCGTCCGCAACAACGCGTCGCTCCCGCCGTCGCAAAAGACCACCGAGCCGCAGAAGAACGTGCTGTCGGGCCCGACCAGGAACTCGATAAGCGCGGCGATCTCCTCGGGGCGTCCCGGCCGCCCGAGCGGGATCGGCAGCATGTCGAGCATCGTGCCCGTGCGCTCGTCGGCCCGCATGGCGGCGACCATCGGCGTGTCGATCATCCCCGGCGCGACGGCGTTCAGCCGGAGCCCGGCGCCGGCCCAGTCCGGTCCCGTCGCATGAGCGCGGACCCAGTGCGCGACGGCGATCTTCGACGCCGCGTAGGCGGCGATCGACGTGCCCTCGTCGGCGACCGCCCCCGCCCCCGCCTCGTCGCCCCCGAGACACGCCTCGATCACGGCCAGCGGGATGTCGGGCTGCACCGTCGTCGAGTTCGAGCTGATCGCGACAGCGGCGCCCCCGGGCTGGAGCAGCGGGCGCAGGCCCCCGAGCAGCTCGATCGTGCCGAAGTAGTTCACGGCTGTCAGCAACGAGCCCTTCCTGTCGGGCGACCCCGCCAGCCCGGCGCACGTCACGACGGCGGCCAGGGTCCCTTCGGCCAGACCCGTCGCCTCGTCCAAGGCGCGCCGGCGCTCGCCGGGGGACGAGAGGTCGGCGGTGAC
>DATAYX010000121.1:0-12552 GCA_036272355.1 Acidimicrobiales bacterium | reverse complement strand
GCAGTGGTGCGGGGTGGGGGCGGACGGGCCGACCTGGCGGCGTTCGAGTCGGAGGTCGTGGCACGGGCGGTGGCCGCGTGCCCCGTGCAGGTGTGGACCGGCATCGGGCACACCGGTGACCAGGCGGTGGCGGACATCGTGGCAGCGCGAGCCTGCATCACGCCGACCGAATGCGGGCAGGCGATCGTGGCCCACACGGCGCAGTGGTGGGGCCGCCACGTCGTCGAGCCGGCGGCGTTCCTGGCGGGCCGGGTGCCGTTGTTCCTCTCGGACGCATCGGCGCGCGACGCCCGGGCTCGGGGGCGGTTGACTGCGACCGCGCGGCAACAACTCCGCGTGCATGGAGAGCGGTTGGCCGGGCGAGCGGTGTCCGCGGCGCGGCGGGCGCCTTCGTCGCTCGAGCGGTCGGAGGGTGCGTTGGGCTCGCGTGCGGTGCGGGTGGGAGTGCTGGCGGTGGGCCAGCTGGACCGGCGTGACGAACAGGTGCGCGGGTGGCGAAGGCTGCTCACCGCATACGACGTGGACCGCCAGCTCGAGCGGGGGTATTCCTTGACCCTGACCGCGGAGGGATCCCTGGTGCGGCGAGCAGGCGACGTGGCCCCCGGCCAGGAGATCGTGACAAGGTTGGCCGACGGGAGCGTGCGGAGCACGGTGGACGGCGTTGCGGGTGATAGGGAAGAAACGGAAAGGGTCGACGTGGAGAGCAACGGGTCGGACGAGGACGGGGCGGCGTGACAGCACCTGCTGACGACGCGTCCGCCGCGGTGCCCGTGGACCAGCTCAGCTACACCGAGGCGAGCCGCGAGCTCGACGGGATCGTGGACTTCTTCGAGCAGCGTGAAGTCGATGTCGACGTGTTGGTGACCCGGCTGGAGCGCGCGACGGCGCTCATCGACGAGCTCGACAAGCGGCTGCGCAAGACGCGGGCCCAAGTCGAGGAGCTGGTGCCGCGGCTCGAGTCGCTGGCGGCGGAGACGGGTTCGGGCGGGAGCTCGGGTGGCGGGAGAGGAGAGGGCGACGATGAGTGAGGCGCCGTCCGGGATGGACGACCGGTTGTACTTCAAGCAGCTTCTCTCGGGCCGGGATTTCGCGCGCGGCGACATGATGGCGCGCCAGATGGTCAACTTCGTCTACCTGATCGGTGATCGCGAGAGCGGCGAGGCCGTCGTCGTCGACCCGGCCTACGCCGTGCAGGATCTCCTGGACATCGTGGACGCGGACGACATGCGGCTGACCGGCGTGCTCGGGACCCACTTCCATCCGGACCACCTCGGAGGGACCATGGCCGGGTGGTCGCTCGAGGGAATCGGCGCGCTGCTCGAGAAGGTCTCGGTGCCGATCCACGTCCAGAGCGACGAGGTCCCCTGGGTCGAGCGCACCACCGGGGTCGGAGGGGACAACCTCGTGGGCCACGACAGCGGCGACGTCGTGCGCGTCGGCAACATCGAGGTCGAGCTCATCCACACGCCCGGCCACACGCCGGGTAGCCAGTGCTTCCTCGTCGACGGCCGGCTCGTGGCGGGCGACACGCTGTTCCTCGAGGGATGCGGAAGGACGGACTTCCCGGGCTCGGATCCCCTCGCCATGTACGAGTCGATCCACACGCGCCTGGCGCGCGTGCCCGACGACGCCATCCTCTTCCCGGGCCACCTCTACTCCGCCGAGCCGTCCCAGAGCATGGGGGAGACGCGGCGGTGGAACTATGTTTTCCGGCCACGCTCCGCACAGGAGTGGATGGCCATGTTCGGCGGCTGAGCTCTCTCCTGAGGTGGAAATGGATTCCGTGATAGTCGTTGGCGCGTCGCTGGCTGGTTGGCGCGCGACCGAAGAGCTGCGCGGAAAGGGCTTCGAGGGGAAGCTCAGCCTGGTGGGCGAGGAGCGCCACCTGCCGTACGACCGCCCACCGCTGTCCAAGCAGGTGCTGGCCGGGACGTGGCCCCCGGAGAAGGCCGTGCTCGCGGACAAGAAGCGTTCCAGCGACCTCGAGGTCCACGAGGTACTCGGCCGGAGGGCGACCGCCCTCGACGTGGCGGCCCGCACCGTCGAGCTCGATGACGGGTCCTCGTTGCGCGCAGATGGGATCGTCCTGGCGACGGGTGCCGCGCCCCGGCGCCTGCCCGGGACCGAGTCGCTCGGGCAGGTCGACGGGCTCTTCGTGCTTCGCAGCATCGACGACTCGCTGGCATTGCGGACAGCGTTGACCGCAACCGAGGGGACGCGCGTCGTGGTGGTCGGCGCAGGCTTCATCGGGTCGGAGGTGGCGTCGACCGCGGCCGGCCTCGGATGTCAGGTGACGGTGCTCGAGGTCATGGACGTGCCGTTGTCGAACGTCCTCGGGACGGTCGTCGGCGCTCACTGCGCGTCGCTGCACGACGCGAACGGCGTGTCGTTGCGGACCGGCGTGGGGCTGGAGCGGATCGAGCGCGGTGACGGCGAATCCGGGTCCGAGCCGGCGCGTCTCAGCGTGCACCTGCGCGACGGGGAGGTTTTCGACGCCGACGTCGTGGTCGTCGGCATCGGCGTGTCGCCGTGCACGGGCTGGCTCGAGAGTTCCGGGCTCACCATCGACAACGGCGTCGTGTGCGACGACCGCATGTTCGCGGCGGACGGCATCGTGGCGGCCGGCGACATGGCGCGTTGGCTGTGGCGCCACGACGGGTCGGAGGAGCACATCCGGATCGAGCACTGGGAAGTGGCGGCGGGCGCGGGTGTCGCGGCTGCGCGCAGTCTGCTCGCAGGCCGCGCGGACGCACCGTCGTTCACCCCGGTCCCGTATTTCTGGTCCGACCAGTACGGGATCCGGATCCAGGTGCTGGGCAACCCCGGCGGTGACGACGAGATGGCCATCACCGAGGGCTCGCTCGACGAGGGCAAGTTCGTCGCGGTCTACGGCCGCGCCGGGCGCTTGCGCGCCGTGATGGCGATCGGCAAGCCGCGCCAACTCATGGGCTTCCGGCCCTTACTGCAGAACGGCGCCAGCTTCGACGAGGCGCTGGCACACGGCTCCTGAGAGGCTGACCCGGCCAAAGTCATAGGCGCCGGAGTTTTCGCTCCGTTGTGATGGGAAGAACCGAACGGCCCTACTCGACGTCTGTCGCCGTTTCTTACGATGCACGTAATCCTTTAGCGCAGCCTTGGTTTTGGCGGCTCAGCGGTTCCGGCGGGACCCGGGCACCTGGCTGACGAAGCGGAGAAGGGGGAGTTTCGGGACCTCGTCTCCAGTTGAGCGGAGGGCGATCCGCTCAACTGGAGATGCCCGAGAAGCTCCTCCGCCGGTGCGTCTCCGCGAGTTCCGGTGGTCAGCTGCTCCGCCTCTGGCGGAACTTGTCGATCAGCTCGGCCTGTGAGTGCACACCGAAACGCTGGAAGATCGTCGACAGGTGGTTCCGCACGGTGCTCTCGCTGATCATCAGTTCGCCGGCGATCGTGGACACACGCGCTCCCTCGAGCAGCCGGCTCAAGATCTCCCACTGGCGAGTGGAGAGCTCGGCGATCTCGGGGTGGTCGTGGAAGTCCGACGTCGAAGCGGAGTCGAGCAAGCCCGCGGCGCGCACCTCCGTGCCGATCCGCCGTAGCCGCAATTCGAGTTCAGCTATCCGGTCCTGTTGTTGGGGGAAGTAGGACTCGATACGGCCAACGAGTGCAAACCGCACCCCGGCGGAGGGTGCGGCGAGGGGCGCGAGCAGGACACAGACTTCGACCTCGCCTCCGGTCGGTAGAAGAAACCGAATTTGTGGAAGCGAGCGAGGTGCGTCTTGTTCGGTTGCTGAGCCACGCAACTCGTCGGCGTCTGTCGGGTCGACGAGCTCGAGCAAGCTGTGACCTCTGACGTCCAAAGACGTTCGATCGATCAGATCGTGGATCTCGCTGCTTACCGTCACGATGACCCAGTCGTTGTCGGTAGCGCCAACCGCAACCGGGACCAGGTCCAACCAGGTCCGACGGGTATCCCGACCGAGCCCCCCGCTTTCGTCGTCGGGGACGACGGCCGTGATCCCCCCGACGCGACCGTCGACCTCGATGGCCCGACTGGTCACGAGGACCAGGCGGTCCTCCCCGCCCCTGACGTGGATGTGTCGGCGGGTGTGCACGCCCACGAAGCGTCCTTCGTTGAAATCGAGGAGGTTGCGCTCGATGTCCTCGGCCGGACCGGCCAAGTCGATGACAGGCTTGCCGACGATCTCGTCCAAGGGAATGCACAACATTTCTGCCACGGCCTTGTTCGCCAGGCGGACGATCCCGTTCCTGTCCCAGGTGATCAATGGCATGTTGGTCAACCCATCGACGGCCTGCTGCAGTTCGCCGCTGGCTACCCGGCCAACGACGCCCCGATCGACGGGACGGTCCGTTCCTACCAGTGACGTGGCTGGAGTGGTCCGCCGCTTCATGGTCCCGACACCAGACTTCCGGGCTGGCCCATGGTGTCTCCCTTGCCGCCTCATCCGCTCCAGGGAGCGGACACGCTCCTTACGGAAACTAGCTGCCGCCGGGCCGGGTTGCCGGTGGTGTTCGTTGAGCGGTCAGAAAGAAAGGCCGGAGAGCTCCGGAATCGTCGCTTCGGCCTTGGTCCGCGCCAGCAGCCAGCGCTCACGACGGGCGGCACGTGTGGCGTCGTCCAGTTGGGGCTCCGCCGTGCGGCGGGGGACGAAGGTCGTCGCCAACTCGTCGGTCGACGAGTAGGTCCCGATGGCGAGGCCGGCCAGGAGGCCCGCACCCAGCGTCGTCGCTTCGAGGACGGGCGAGACCTCGATGGGGCGACCGGTCGCATCCGCGAGTGCCTGGACGAAGACGCCGTTGTCGGACATGCCCCCGTCGACGCGCAGCGACTCGATGGGATAGCCGCTGTCGGCCTCCGAAGCTTCGAGCAGGTCGGCGCCGCGGTGGGCCACCCCCTCGAGCACGGCCCGGACGATCTGGGGACGGGCCGAGCCGCGGGTGAGACCGACCAGTGTGCCGCGCGCTCCGAAGTCCCATACGGGCGTGCCGAGGCCGAGCAAGGCGGGAACGAACCAGACGTCCTCACTGCTCTCGCACTGCATGGCGACGGCCTCGGATTCGTCGGACGACGCAACCAATCCGAGGTCGTCACGCAACCACTCGACACACGTGCCCGCAGAGAGCATCACCGCCTCGGTGCCCCACGTCGCTTTGCCGCCGACGCGGAAGGCGACGATGGGGAAGGTCCCACCGGTGCTCCGCTGCGCGCTGCCGGGGCCCGTGCCCTGACCGGTGCACTGGTCGAGCATGCCGCCGGTGCCGAAGGTGGCCTTCGCCATGCCGGGTCTGGTGCAGCCCTGGCCCACGAGCGAGGCCTGTTGGTCGCCCGCGATGCCGCAGATCAGCGGCGCACCCGCGAGCGCGGAGGCGGCGCCGACGGCACCGGAGGAATCGACGATCGACGGCAGCATGGCCGCCGGGATCCGGAGCTTCTTCAACACGTCGTGGTCCCACTCGAGGTTCGAGGGGTCGACCAGCTGTGTCACTGCGGCATTCGTGGCATCGGTCACATGCAGGGCGTCGGAACCCTTGCCGCCTCCACTCAGGGTCCAGGCGACCCAGCTGTCGACGGTGCCGACGCACAGCTCGCCGCGCTCGGCGCGTGTTCGTTCGTGGTCGACCTCGTCGAGGATCGCCATCACCTTGGTGGCCGACGTGTTCGGGGCGAGGCGGATGCCCTCGGCTTGGAGGGCGAGGCACGTGCCGACGGTGCGCAGGTCCTGCCAACCGATCCCGGGAGCGACGGGCCGCCCGCTCTCGCGCTCCCACACGATCACCGAGGCGCGTTGGTTGGCGATCCCGACGCCGTCGACCGGGCCGCCCGCGTCGAGCGCCGCGGCCGCTACCTCGAGCGCCGCCTCGGCCATCCGCGCCGCGTCGAACTCGACGAGGCCGGGTGCGGGCGTCTCGGGGAGGACATGGACGTGATGCTCGTTCTCCACGGTTGCGTCCGGCCGCACGATCGCCGCTCGCACTCCCGACGTGCCCACGTCGACGACCAGGACGCTGCCGCTCACCGGCTCACGCCCACGGCGCAGGCCCGAACGGCGAGTCCAGCCCGAATTTGCCGGGGTTGAGGATGCCGTTCGGGTCGAAGGTCTTCTTCAGCCCGCGCAGAACCTCGAAGCCCGAGCCGAGTGCCCGGGGCAGGAAGCGGCTCCGATTGAGGCCGATCCCGTGGTGATGGCTGATGGCGGCGCCGTGCGCGAGCGTCGCGTCGGTGACCACGTCCCAGCACTCGCGGTAGTACCGCTCGCGCCACTCGCCGTCGCCTTCGGGGCCGCGTCCGCCGAACGTGAAGTAGAGGCACGCGCCGTCGGCATAGGAGTGCGACTGGTGCGCCGACGCGGCGAGCGTCCCGTCGAGGGCCTTCAGCGCTTTGACGACCTCGTCGTAGAGGTCGGGGAGCGCGGCCCACTCACCCGAGACCTCCGCCGTGTCGACGACCACGCCCGCCCGCCAGAGCGGAGCGAGGGCGGAGACGTCGTTGCGGTGACCGAGCCAGCGCTCGACGAGGGCGACGTCGAGGGGCTGGGCGCCTTCCTTGGCGCTGCACTCCGCGTCGACCACGGCCATCGTGCCGGTCAGCACGTCCGGGTCGGCCTCGTCGAGCACGATGAGGACGTTGGTGCCTCCCTGCTCGAAATTCCGCTCGGACTCGGTCTCGTCGTAGAGGCGCAGCACAGCCGGCGTGGCGCCCCGCCGCATGATGCGGCGGCACGCCTCGAGGCCGGCGGCGAACGACCCGAAGCCAAAGGCGCGGCGCTCCTGAGCCGGCGCGAGGGGGTGCATGCGCAGGCGCGCCGCGGTGATGACACCGAGCGTGCCCTCGCTCCCCACGAAGAGCTGGGTGAGGTTCGGTCCGGTGGCCGCGCGCGGGCCCTTGCCCTCGGTCTGCACGACGCGGCCGTCGGCCAGCACGACCTCGAGGCCGATCACCATGTCCTCGATCTTCCCGTAGCGCGTCGAGTACTGGCCGGCCCCCCGGCAGGCCAGCCAGCCGCCCACCGTCGAGAGGTCCATCGACTGCGGCCAGTGCCCGAGCGTGTAGCCGTCACCGACCTTGCCGAGCGCCGCCTCGAGGTCCGGGCCGAAGGTGCCCGCACGCACGTCGGCGGTGAGCGAGATCTCGTCCACGCGGACGATTCCCTCGAGCCCGGTCAGGTCGAGCGCGATGCCGCCGTGGACCGGGATGGACCCGCCGCACACGCCGCTGCGGCCGGCTGCAGGGGTGACGGGCACCCGCGCTTCGTCACACGCAGCGAGGACGGCCGCCACCTGCTCGGTCGTCGCCGGACGCACGACAGCGGCCGGGCGCTGCGGGACGCCGCCCTCGGCGGCCCATCCGATGGCGATCGGCCACCAGTCGCGCCCGGCCTCCGCCCGGGCGCCCGCGTCGGTGTCGACCCTGGCGCCGGTGCCGGCGAGGCGCTCGAGGAAGGCGGGTGGGACGTCGACGGCGGAGGAGCCGAGGCGGTCTGTCACCTGGTCGGGGGCGGCCTCGATGGGCGTCACGGGTGTCGGTGTGGTCACGGCAGGTCGAGCCCGGCCGTGAGGAGCTCCTTCTCGCACGACTCGGTGAAGCGCGCCGCCTGCTCCGCGGCCTCGGACGCGCTCCACCCCATGTCGGCCGCGAGGAGCTCGGCCAGGGCCGGCGCTGCCGCCATCGTCGGCTGCGCCCGCTGGATCATGGCGCGCGTCCTTCGCGACAGGACGTCGTCGAGCGTCTGTGCCATCTCCTCGCGGGCGGCGTAGACGAGCTCTGCGCGCGTGTACGGCAGGCCCGCCACGGCCGGCTCGAGCAGCTCCGGTCGGTCCTCGCCGAGGGCCAGGACGTGCGGGGACTCGCTGCCGTAGCGGTTGAGGAGCCGTGCGTGGGGTTGGGCCATCGAGACGGGATCGCGTGTCTTGGTCGTGGCGCCGAGGAGCGGCAGGTGCTTCGTGACGCAGCGCCGCCGCCGTGGCGACTCGCCGAGCTCGCGCACCACGGCGTCGACGGTGTCCTGGGCCATCTTGCGGTACGTGGTCAGCTTGCCCCCCGTCACCGTCACCACGCCGTCGCTCGACGTCATCACCGTGTGGCGCCTCGACAGGTCGGCCGTGCGCTCCGAGACGTGGCCCGCTCCCGGGGCCAGCAGGGGGCGCAGGCCCGCCCACACGCCGGTCACGTCGGCCCGGGTCAGTCGTGACGTCGTGATGTTGTTCGCCGCCTCGATCAGGTAGTCGACGTCCTCGGGCGTGCAGGCCGGGTCGTCGAGCGGACCCGTGTAGTCCGTGTCCGTGGTGCCGAGGTAGACGAGGTCGGTCCCCGGCCAGGGCACGACGAAAATGGACCGCTTGTCCTTCGGCACGGGGATGACCGCGGCGATGTCACAGGGCAGGCGGTCGGCGGGCACGGTCATGTGCACGCCTTTGGCGGGACGGATCGACTTGGGGTGGGTGCCCTCGTCGAGTGAGCGCACGTCATCGGCCCACACACCGGTCGCATTGACGACGACCCGGGCCCGGATGTCGAACGCGCTGGAGGGGTCGGTGGGGTCGGGCTGCACGCGGGCGCCGCGGGCGCCGCCGGCGGCGCCTGCGCTGGTGCCCAGTTGGACCACGGGCGTGTAGTTGGCCACCGCGGCGCCGTATTCGATGGCGGCGGTGCGGGCCAGCGTCAGGGTGAGGCGCGCGTCGTCGGCCCGGGCGTCGAAGTAGAGGAAACCAGCGACCAGGTGGTCCGTATTGAGCGTCGGCAGGTGCTCCAGTGCTTCTTGCCTGGAGACCTCGTGGTGCCGCTCACCGATGCGCCATCCCCCCGTGAGGTCGTACATCCACAGCGCCGAGGAGTAGGAGCGTGCCAGCGTCTTGGACACGACACCGTCGCGCCCGAAGAGCGGGATCAGGAAGGGCAGAGGGGCGACCAGATGCGGCGCGTTGTCGAGCAGCCGCTGGCGCTCGGCCAGGTTCTCGTAGACGAGGCGGATCTCGCGCTGTTGGAGGTAGCGGAGCCCGCCGTGCACCATCTTGGACGACTTCGACGACGTGCCGGAGGCGAAGTCGCTCTTCTCGACCAGGGCGGTCTTGAGGCCCCGGCTCGCCGCATCGAGCGCCACGCCCGCTCCGGTGACGCCGCCGCCGATCACGAGCACGTCGAAGCTCTCGTCCGCCAGGCGGCGCAGCGCGTCGTCGCGGCGAAAGGCGTGCACGGACCCAGCCTGCCACAGCTGCCGCGGCGCCTATCCGGTGCGCCCGGGGCCCGGAAACGGGGGATTCGGCCCCTCCGGGGACCGGCGCCGTAGCGTCGGTGGGGTGGCCCTGCTCCCGCCCGACGACCCGTGGGCGAGCTATGCGCGGACCGTCGTCGTCTTCGTCCGCCCCGGCGCGAGCAACGTGGTGGTCGAGGCGGCGGCGCTCGGCCAGACGGGTGCGTGGCCCTGGCCGGCTGACGACCCGGTGCACGTCCTCACGGCGTGGGACCCCGGCGATGCGCGTCCGCCCGAGGAGGAGAACCGGGCGAACCAGGCGGCGCTCGAGGCCGAGCTCAGGGCCTTGGGACCCGCCGGGCTGTGGGACGCCGTGGGCGTCGACCCGGTGTCGGGTCACCGCGAGGAGGGCGCAGCCGTGCGCGGGCTCGCGCTCGAGGTCGTGCTGGACCTCGGTGCGCGGTTCGGCCAGGACGCTGTCTTCGAGTGGACGCCGCCGGCATGGACGGTCGTCGCGTGCCGCGGCGACCGGCGCCGCGACTTCGGCTGGACGGTGACGCCCGGGTGATCGCCTACGTTTGACGTACTACGTCAGGCGTAGTAAAGTCTCGGCATGCCGCGCCACACCGCATCGAAGGGGGGCCTCGGCCGCAGCAACGAGCCGCCCGTCCTCATCTTGACCAGCCTGGCCGCGGGGCCCAAGCACGGGTACGCGCTGACCAAGGACATCGAGGAGTTCGCCGGCGTCAGCCTGGGTCCCGGCACGCTCTACGGCGCGATCACCCGCCTCGAGGAGCGCGGCCTGATCGCCCCCGAACCCGTGGACGACGACGCCCGCCGGCGCCCGTATCGCATCACCGGTGACGGCCGGGTCGCCCTGGAGGCCGCGGTGCGCGACATGCGCACACTCGCCGACGTCGGCGCCCGCCGGCTCGGGATGACAGGACGCGTGCCGCCCCGCGGGGCGCTGGCATGACGGCGGGTTACGAGGACCTGCTGCGCTGGTACCCGGTGCAGTGGCGGGAGCGCTACGGCGACGAGATGGCGGCCCTTCTCGAGGACACCTACGCCACGGCGGGAGAGGTGCCGCTGCGCCAGCGCGCGCGTCTCGCCTGGTCGGGTCTGGGCGAACGGGCACGGTCGGCCGGCATCGTCGGCTGGTCGCAGGACGCAGACGTGCGGCTGCGCGGCGGATGGCTGCTCGTCCTGTGCGGGTGGGCGTTCTACGTCGTGGCGGGCGCCATCTTCGTCAAGAGCGCCGATCACTGGGCCACTCAGAGCCCGCCCGCGGGCCATTGGGTCGCCACCGGCGGGTTCAACGTGGTCGGCGTCACCGCCGTGGTCGGCTGCCTGGTCGTCCTGCTCGCAGCCATCGTGGTGGTGCCGGCCTTCGTGCGGTTCGTGCGGTCGGGCGGATGGCACGAAGTCAGCCGCCCGTTTGTCGTCGCGCTCGTTTGCTTCGCGACATCGGCGATGTTGTTCGCCGTCCTGGTCGCCTGGGCCCACAGCCTGAGCGCCCACGACCCCACTGGCGGTCTGCTGAACGGCGGTCTCCCGATCTACGGCTGGTTCTTCATCCTCGTCAGCCTCGTGTTCTTCGCGGCCGTCGGGAGCGCGACCGCCGCGGCGATCGCCGTCGCCCGCCGGGTGGAGCTGTCGCGGCGCTCGGCGTGGTTCTTGGGGGTCATGGCGATCGCGCTGGTAGGCGTGATGGCGCTGACGCTCGTTTCGCTCGTCGCCTGGTGGACGTCCGAAGCCGTGCACGCGCCGGGTTTCCTGGCGCAGGTCATCGGCAATGGCGTGCCGTACCAGTCGAGCGTGGCCCCGCCGACCTTGTTGGCGGCGGGGATCTTGATGGTCATCGGGCTGGCGCTGGGCCTGGCCGGACTGGTCCGGATCGTCGGCTCGCTCGGTGCGGGAGGACGCGCCCTCGCCTGACCACGCCTCCCGTGCGACCGGCGGGTCCTGCGTCCGGGGGATGTGACCCGGCAGAATGGGCAGCGTGACGTTGGCCGCCCGCGTCTTCGCCGCCTCGCACCTGACGGGCACGTTCGTCCTGCGCTCGGGGCGCAAGGCCGACCACTACTTCGACAAGTACCGCTTCGAGTCGGATCCCGCCCTCCTGGCGGACATCGTCGCCGCCCTCGTGCCGCTGGTCCCCTCCGGTGTCGAGGGCCTGGCGGGGATGGAGCTCGGAGGCGTGCCGATCACGACCATGCTCTCGTCCGTCACCGGGCTGCCGGCCTACTTCGTGCGCAAGCAGCCGAAGAAGTACGGCACGGAGCAGGTGTGCGAGGGGGGCGACATCGAGGGACGCCGGCTCCTGATCATCGAGGACGTGGTCACGACCGGGGGCCAGATGGTGCTCTCCGGGCAGGACCTCCGCGCCGAGGGCGCGATCGTGGAGCACGCCCTGTGCGTGATCGACCGGGAGGGTGGGGGCGCCGACGTGGTCGCCGCGGAGGGGATCGAGCTGCGGGCGCTCTTCACCATGCGCGACCTCGAGCAGTTCGGCTCCTGAGCCGCTGCCGCCCCGGAGCGGCTGGTCCAGCTCGTACGCCCATTTCTACAACGATTGTCAAAATGGTGGTGTGGACCGCTAGGGTCCCCGGCGTGTCCGACTACACGATTCCCGAGCCAGAGCCCCAGGAGATCGACGAGCGAAACGCCATGGAGCTCGCCCACATGGTGGACTTCAACGTCCTCCGCGGCCATCCCTCAGGCGACGAGCGCTGCGACAACTGTCGTTACTACCTCGACGAGACCAAGGACCTCTCGTACTGCTGGCATTCGAAAGTCCGCATCCTGGTGGGCGGCAATTGGTGGTGCCAATGGTGGGAGGAGATCCCGGCCGACGGCGCCTGAGGCGCGGCGCGGCAGGTGCACCCGTGATTTCGACAATCGTTGTCAAAAAGGGCTTCGAGGCCGCTAGGGTAACCACGCGATGCAGTCACCCGACGCACTGACGGATCTGTTCCGGGCGAACGGCCGCAAGATCACGGCCCAGCGCCAGTGCATCTTCCGCGCCCTCGAGGGCGACGTGACCCACCCCTCGGCCGAGCGGGTCTACGAGAAGGTCCGCCTCGAGATGCCCAACGTCTCGCTCAAGACCGTCTACCAGACGCTCAACGACCTCGCCGAGCTCGGCGCCATCTCGATGCTCGACGTCGGCACCGGCTCAGCCCGTTTCGACCCCAACGTCGAGATGCCCCACCACCATCTGGTCTGCCGCTCGTGTGGCAAGGTGCGCGACCTGACCGCGGACTTTCCCGGTGTCACGGTGTCCCGGCGGGCCGCCAAGGGCTTCGCCGTCGAGAGCGCCGAGGTCGTCTTCCGGGGGCTCTGTGACGAGTGCGGGGATGCGTCG
>DATAYX010000120.1:0-3284 GCA_036272355.1 Acidimicrobiales bacterium | reverse complement strand
GAGGCCCTCGACCTTGTCCTGGGTCGTGTCGCGCGCCGTCAGGAAGACGATCGGCATTTGCTCGCCCTGGCTGCGCAGCCGGCGGCACACCTCGTTGCCGTCGAAGTCCGGCAACATCACGTCGAGCATGACGAGGTGCGGCCGGAAGGCCCGCACCTGTTCCAGTGCCTCGGCCCCGGTGGCGGCCACCCCCACTTGATATCCCTCGAACGACAGTGCTGCCGACAGCAGCTCGGCGATGTTCGGCTCGTCGTCGACGACGAGGATCCGGGCGCCGGTCGTCTCGACGGTCACCGCACCCTCACCTGGTCGGGATTACCCGAGTCCGAGGAGCCCCCCGACGACCCGTTGAACCCTGTCGATCCTGTCGATCCTGTCGATCCCGACATCGGGTCCGAGCTGTGCCCGTCGCCGGTACCGGTACCCCGCCGTCTCCGACCCAGCCGCCGGAGCGGCGCGAAGAGCCGTCCGAGGCCCCACCAGGTCACCAACGCCAGCGCCTCCACCACGATGAACGAGGACATCTTCGACTCGCCCGCCGCCCTGTCCACGAAGGAGATCGGCACCTCGGTGATCGCGGCGCCGTGCTGCTTGGAGCGGTACGTCATCTCGATCTGGAAGCCATAGCCCTCGGCCCGGATCCGCCCCAGGTTCAGGCGTTGGAGGATCGACGCGGCATAACAGCGGAAGCCCGCCGTCGAGTCCCGCACGCCCAGCCCGAGCACGGCGGCGGCGTACAAGTTGCCGCCCCGCGACAGCAGCTCGCGGTGCCACGCCCAGTTCGGGATGGACCCCCCCTCGACGTAGCGAGACCCGATGACGACCTCGTAGCCCGCCGAGAGCGGCGCGATCAGCCCCGGCAGCGCCGCCGGGTCGTGCGAGAAGTCGCAGTCCATCTCGATGAAGGCGTCGTACCCCCGCTCGAGGCCCCAGGCGAAGCCGGCCCGGTACGCGCTCCCGAGCCCGGACTTCTCGCTGCGCCGCAACAGGTGCACGTCGCGATACCGGCCGCTCGCCGCCTCCACCAGGCCGGCGGTGCCGTCGGGGCTCCCGTCGTCGACCACGAGTACGCCCGCCTCGGGCAGGCATTCGTCGACTCGCTGCAGCATCCGCTCGATGTTCTCCGCCTCGTTGTAGGTCGGGATGACCACCAATGGCCGCATAGAAGATGCAGCTTAGGTGAGGCCACCGCCCCGGCTCGGAGCGGCCTGATCCCGGCGGCCAGCGCTCTACCGCCCCCCACCAGGATCTCTGTCGATTTGGACGGCCGTTGCGCTGAGAACGCCAGCGGTGTCGCCGTGCCCCCCGGACACGGCCGCTGCCCGCTCGTCGCAGCTGTCTCAGATGTCCGACGGCTCCGAGAAGCCCGGTGCTCCCGTGCCCATCAGCTCTTCGGGAGACACCGGCGCGTCTGGCCCCTTGCGGACCTCTCGGATGATGACCTGGATGGCGCCACCGAAGGGGATGCCGACCAGCGCGCCGACGAACGACCCCAGCCCGCCCGCGACGCGGCCGCCCAACGTCGCGCCGACGAGCACGGCGAGGAGCACCCAGAACGGGTTGAGCCGCACCGTCTTGCTCATGATGATCGGGTTGAGGATGTGGTTCTCGATCTGTTGGTACGCCAGGAACACGATCAGCATGACGATCCCGGCCGTGAGCGAGTGGATCACCGCGATGACCACGACCGGTACGCCCGCGATCAGGCCGCCGACCAAAGGCAACAGGTCGACCAGGGCGACGAAGATCCCGAGCAGCAGCGCGAACGGCACCCCCATGATGGCGAGGGTGACGCCCGAGATCACCCCGGCGATGATCGAAGTCAAGAAGTTGCCGCCCATGTAGCCGGTGATCGAACGGATCGTCTCGTCGACGACGCGGACGATGCGGGCGGACGTGGTCGGCTGGTAGAGGCGGAGGAAGCCGTACCACAGTCGTGGCGCCTCCAACATCGTGAAGAACGTCATGACGGCGATGGTCACGATGGAGACGAGGGTCGAGAAGGCGGCGGCGCCGACGGAGAATGCCGTGGCGGGCTTGAGGACCTTGGTGATCTGCGAGGTCAGCTTCGAGGAGCTCTCTGAGAGGTACTTCTGCAGGTGGAGGCGGTTCACCAGGTGGCCGAGCCAGCCATGGCCCTTCTTGGCTTGCTTGACCAGGTTGGGCAGTTCGTTGGCGAAATGGTTGACGGCTGTCACGAGCGGCGAGGCGAACAGGTAGACGAGACCAATGAGGATGAGCGCACCGAGCAGGAACACCGTGATGGTGGCACCCCCGTGCGACATTCCCCGGCGCTTCAGGAAGCGCGTACCTGGCGTCAGCAACAACGTGATGAAGAAGGCGACGATGAGGTACAGCACGATCGTCCTGAGCACCCAGAGGCCCAGGATGATGGCGGCGTTGAGGTCCACGAGCCCGATGACGACCGCCACCGTGACCACGATCGTCCCGAGCGGGATCCCCCGCCGTTCCGCCGTTCCCGTCAGTTTGGACCGCCACGTGTCGTGGTGCTCCGCGGGCATAGTGCGCCCCAGCTTGGCAGGTGGGGGTACCGAAAAGGCGGTTATCCGGAGGATGGACGTGGGAACATGAGGCCGATGGAGGACGCCGGGCCGGAGGACCCAGGGGTGCAACCCCCAGAAGATGCGCCTCCGGCACCCGCGGCTCCGGTTCGCTCATCGGACTCTCAGGTTTCGCCGAGCGCCATGGCACCCGACCCGCGGCCGAAACAGCGGCGCCATTGGATGCCGCGCAACGTGAAGATCACGTTGATGATCGTGGTGCTGTTCTTCGTGCTCGAGTACATCCTTCTCCCCGAGCTCGCCAGCGCCCGCCGGGAGTTCCATCAGATCGGTCACCTGAACTTCCTGTGGCTGATCCTCGGTGTGGTCCTCGAACTCGGCGCGTTGTTGGCCTACGCCGAGGTGACCCGCACGGTCCTCTCTCCGGACGCGCCCTCGCGCTTTCGAATCTTCCGGATCAACATGTCGGCGCTCGCGGTCAGCCACACCCTTCCGGGTGGCACCGTGCCGGGCACGGCCGCGAGCTATCGGCTGCTCACCGAGTCCAACGTGCCGGGCAGCACCGCCGCCTTCGGGCTGGCGGCGCAGGGCATGGGCTCCGCGGTCGTCTTGAACCTGATCTTCTGGCTGGCACTGCTGATTTCCATCCCGCTGCAGGGATACAACCCGGCCTACGGCTTTGGTGCCCTCCTGGGCGTGCTGTTTCTCGGCATCTTCGCCGGCCTCGTCTTGCTCCTCACCCGGGGTGAACGGCAGGCGTCC
>DATAYX010000119.1:0-2502 GCA_036272355.1 Acidimicrobiales bacterium | reverse complement strand
CCGGCCCGGCGCACCTGGGCCAGGCGCTCCGAGAGGCGGTGCGCGAGCCAGATCGGCATCGGCATCAGGTCCGGCGTCTCGTCGCAGGCGTAGCCGAACATCATCCCCTGGTCGCCCGCGCCCTGGGCGTTGAGCACGTCTTCGCCGCCCTTGCCGCTGCGCAGTTCGAACGCCGCGTCGACGCCCTGTGCGATGTCGGGCGACTGCGCGTCGAGCGAGACCAGGACGCCGCAGGTCCTACCGTTGAAGCCGTACGCGTCGTTGTCGTAGCCGATGTCACACACCGTCTCGCGCACGAGCGAGGGGATGTCGACGTAGGTCTCCGTGGTGACCTCACCCGCGACGACCACGAGGCCGGTCGTCAGCAGGGTCTCGCACGCAACGCGGCTCGTCGGGTCTCCCTCGAGGATGGCGTCGAGCACGGCGTCCGAGATCTGGTCCGCCATCTTGTCGGGGTGGCCCTCGGTGACCGATTCCGAGGTGAAAGTGGTCTTCACGTACTGCTCCGCTTCTCGTCGAGGTGATCGATCACCCTATCCAATACGGCATTTGCCACTGCATCCTTGGAGGTCAGTGGGATATCAGTGGCAGTCCCATCCGCGCCCAGGATCACGACCGCGTTCGTGTCGTGGTCGAAGCCGACGCCCGGCGCGCTCACGTCGTTAACGACGAGGAGGTCGACTCCCTTGCGCTCGAGCTTGCGCCGGCCCCGCTCGACCGGGTCGTGGGTCTCCGCCGCGAATC
Source organism: Acidimicrobiales bacterium (assembly GCA_036272355.1). Classification (GTDB taxonomy): domain Bacteria; phylum Actinomycetota; class Acidimicrobiia; order Acidimicrobiales; family RAAP-2; genus Bog-473. Next base: position 1,758 of record DATAYX010000119.1, on the reverse strand, counting down.
CGACGATGACCTGGTCGGGGGTGCGACGGTGGGCCAGGCCGGCCAGGATGTCCGGCGTCGGCTCGAACACGACTTCGGGGATGCCGTCCTCCTTGGACAGCTTCTTGCCGGCAGTCGCCTTGGGGCGGAAATCGGCGACCGCCGCCGACATGACGACGACGTCGGCACCATCGGCCGCCGCCCCCATCGCCTGCTCCATGTCCGCCGCGGTCTCCACGTCGACCCGGGTGATGCCGGTGTCCGATGGGAGCGCCAACGGGGAGGAGGTCACCAGCGTGACCGCGGCGCCACGTCGCGCCGCGGCGACGGCGATTGCATGGCCCTGCTTGCCCGAGGAGCGGTTGGTGATGAAGCGCACCGGATCGAGCGGCTCGCGGGTGCCGCCCGCGCTCACGACGACGCGGCGACCGGAGAGGTCGCGACGCGCGGTCTGGCCGAGACGCTCGAGGACCCGGGACGCGATGACCGCCGGATCGGCGAGGCGACCCTCCCCCGAATCGCCACCGGCGAGGCGGCCGGACTCGGGTGGCACGATCTCGACGCCGCGGCGTTCGAGTGTCGCCAGGTTCTCCTGCACCGAGGGGTGCTCCCACATCTCGGTGTGCATGGCCGGACAGACGATGACCGGCGCACGGGTGGCGAGGAGGGTGGCCATCAACAGGTCGTCGGAGAGCCCGGCGGCGTAGCGCGCCAGCGTGTGCGCCGTTGCGGGCGCCACCACCACGAGGTCGGCGCGCTGACCCAGCGTGGTGTGGGGAATCGGCGACGCCTCGTCCCAGAGGGAGAGTTGCGCCGGTTCCGACGCCAGCGCCGAGAAGGTCAGTGCGCCGACGAAGCGGGTGGCGTCGTGGGTGAGGACCGGCGTCACGTGCACGCCGGCGTCGACGAGACGGCGGCAGATCTCGACGGCCTTGTAGGCGGCGATCCCGCCGGACACCCCCAGGACGACCCGGGGTGGGGCGGCAGGGCCGTCGTCCGGGGCGTGGTCCGCGGCCATGGGCGGCGTCCGCCGCGCCTTCGCGCGCCTAGCTCGCGGTCGGGTCGTCGCCCCCGACGTCGAGCGCTTCGATCACCTCGGCCTCCCCGCTGGCCTCGCTCAGGAGGCCGGCCTCGGCCGCGTCGGCGATGGCGGCGGCGAGCGCCGCCTCTTCCTCGGGGTCGGGGCGGGTGTAGGTGGCCTTGCCGGCCGCGATCTCCTCGAAGGCGATGGAGACCGGCTTGCCCGATACCGACGCCACCTGGGGCGGCACGACCTTGCCGAGGCCCTCGCCGAGGCTGTTGTAGTACGAGTTCACCTGCCTGGCCCGGGCCGAGCCCAACGCGACCAGGGTGAACTTCGAGTCCACCTTGTCGAGGAGATCCTCAATTGGGGGGTCCATAAGAGTGTTGCGGCCTTGGGCCATCAGGGTTCCTCCGGGTTCGCGGCGCAGGGGGCGGCCGTGCGAGTCCGATCAACTATAGCCGTCAGCTGGGAGATAGCCCGTTCGAGGTCGTCGTTCACCACGGTGTGGGCTGCGATCTTGGCTCCCCGCTCGATCTGGGCGCGGCCCAGCTCGATGCGGCGGCGGATGTGGTCCTCGTCGTCGCCCCGGCCGGCGAGACGCTCGGCCTGGACGGCGTCGGACGGCGGGAGCAGGAGGATCACGGTGGCATCGGGCCGCCGCTGGAGGACCTGCTCAGCGCCCTGCACGTCGATCTCGAGGAGGATGTCGGTCCCGGGAGGCGGGTCGGGAATCGGGGTGCCCTGGAAGTAATCGA
>DATAYX010000118.1:0-24906 GCA_036272355.1 Acidimicrobiales bacterium | reverse complement strand
ACGGGGAGGAATCACATCATGGGACAAGAGGTGCGCGGGGTGGTGGCCGCGGCCAAGGGCGCGCCCGTCACCGTGGAGACGATCGTGGTGCCCGATCCCGGTCCGGGCGAGGCGGTCGTCGCCATCAAGGCATGCGGCGTCTGCCACACCGACCTGCACTATCGAGAAGGCGGGATCAACGACGAGTTCCCCTTCCTCCTCGGCCACGAGGCCGCGGGCCTGGTCGAGGCGGTGGGGCCGGACGTGCAGGACCTCGCCCCCGGCGAATTCGTCGTCCTCAATTGGCGCGCCGTGTGCGGCGAGTGCCGCGCCTGCCGGCGAGGGCGGCCCTGGTACTGCTTCGCCACGCACAACGCGACGCAGAAGATGACGTTGGCCGACGGCACCCCGCTGTCCCCCGCATTGGGCATCGGCGCGTTCGCCGACAAGACGCTGGTCGCCTCCGGCCAGTGCACGAAGGTGAACCCGTCGGCGCGGCCTGAGGCCGTCGGCCTTCTCGGGTGTGGCGTGATGGCCGGCCTCGGCGCGGCGATGTTCACCGGCAACGTGGGGCTCGGTGACAGCGTGGCCGTTTTCGGCTGCGGCGGAGTCGGTTGTGCCGCCGTCGCCGGTGCGAAGATCGCCGGGGCGGCCGTCATCATCGGCGTCGACCTCGACCCCCGCAAGCTCGAGCTGGCGAGGCAGTTCGGCGCGACACACACGATCGACGCGGGCACGACGGATCCGGTCGACGCCGTCAAGGGTCTGACGGACGGCAACGGCGCCGACGTGTGCATCGAAGCCGTCGGCAACCCCAAAGTGATGGAGCAGGCGTTCATGGCCCGCGACTTGGCGGGGACGCTCGTGCAGGTGGGCGTCCCGACGCCCGACATGCGCATCGACCTTCCCATGATCGAGTTCTTCGGCCGGGGCGGTGCGCTGAAGCCGAGTTGGTACGGCGACTGCCTGCCGTCGCGGGACTTCCCGATGCTGGTCGACCTGTATCTCGACGGGCGACTCGACCTCGATCGATTTGTCAGCGAGACGATCGGCATCGGCGACGTCGAGGCTGCGTTCGCCCGCATGGAGCGCGGCGAGGTGCTGCGCTCCGTCGTCGTCGTGTGAGCCTGCCGCTCGCACCCTTCGGGCCGCGACGCGGCACCCGCGGCATGGTCGCCGCCGCGGACCAACTGGCCGCCGTCGCCGGGCTCGGCATGCTGGCGGACGGAGGTTCCGCGGCCGACGCTGCGGTCGCGACGGGCACGGCCATGGCCGTGGTCGGGCCCCACCTGTGCGGCCTCGGCGGCGACGTCCTGGCCATGGTCGCCCCACCGGGCCGACCGCCCGAAGCGCTGCTCTCCGTTGGCCGGGCCGCGTCGGGGTCGGACGCCGCGCGTATGCGGGCCGAAGGCCTGACGACGATGCCGTTGCGGGGCGACATCAGGAGCGTCCAGGTGCCGGGAGCGGTCGACGGCTGGCTGACGCTGCACGAGCGCCACGGACGACTGCCGCTCGAACGGGTGCTGGCGCCCGCGATCGAGCTGGCCGAGGACGGGTTTCCCGCCTCGATCATGCTGGCGTTCGCCACGCATCTCGTGCACGACGTGCCCGGGGCCGGCGAGCTGTGCCCCGACGGGCCGCTCGAGGTGGGCGCCACGGTGCGCCTGCCCGGCATCGCCCGCACGCTGCGCGCCATCGCCCGCGACGGGCGCGCCGGCTTCTACGGCGGCGAGTTCGGACGCGGCCTGCTCGAGTTGGGGGCGGGTCATTTCTCGCACGAGGATCTGGCCGCGAGCGCCGCACAGTGGTGCGCCCCGTTGCGGCTGGGGGCGTGGGGCCATGACCTCTGGACCGTGCCGCCGCCTTCGCAGGGCTACCTGACCCTCGCCGGCGCGGCCGTGGCGGAGCGGGTGGGGCTCGGTGCCGACGCCGCCGAGCCCGAGTGGGCGCACCTGCTCGTCGAGGCCTGGCGCGCCGTGGGGCACGACCGGCCCGACGTGCTCTACGACGGGGCCGACGGCGAGGCCCTTCTCGACGAGGAGCGCCTCGACCGGGCGGCGGCGCGGGTGTCCGCGGGGCGCGCGGCGCCGTCCGACGTGCAGGGCGGCGCCGCGGACGGTGCGCCGGGTGTGGCCCGGATCGGTGACGGCGACACGACGCACCTGTGCGCGTGTGACGCCGACGGGCTCGGCGTGTCGCTGACGCAGTCGAACGCGCTCGACTTCGGCTCGCATCTCGTGGAGCCGGCGACCGGCGTGTTCCTGCACAACCGCGGCGTCGGGTTCTCGCTGGTCGAGGGCCATCCGGCGGAGGTCCGGGCCGGTGTCCGGCCGCCGCACACCCTCTCCCCCATGCTCGTGACCGCCCCGGACGGCCCGCTGACGCACCTGGTGGGCGCCATGGGGGGCGATGCCCAGCCGCAGATCATCAGCCAGCTGCTGGCGCGGCTGTTGCGAAGCGGCGAGGACCCCGCACGCGCCATCAGCGCGCCGCGACTCACGCTCGAGGCGCGGTCGGCCGGCCCGTTCCGTCTGTGGTGGGGCGACGACCTCACGGTGCTCGTCGAGGCGGACGCGCCGGCGGCGTGGTTCGACGGGCTCGCGGCGCGCGGGCACCGGACCCAGGCCATCAGCGCGTTCGACCCTGTGGCCGTCGGCTGTGCCCAGATCATCGCCGTTGAGCACCGGCCCGGCGGAGAGCGGAGCCTGGTGGCGGCGTCGGACCCGCGCAGCCCCGACGGGTCGGCGGTGGGACGATGACGGAGACGGGTGGCCGCCGCGCCGGGGCGCCGTTGCGCGTGGCGTCGATGGCCAAGCAGATCCCTCACCCCGAGGCGATGGCGATCGAGGACGGCCGTCTCGTCCGGGACGGCGTGGAGCTCGAGATGAACGCTTACTGTCGCCGCGCCGTGGCCGAGGGTGTCACGCTCGCCGCCGAGACCGGCGGCTCGTGCACCGTCCTGACGCTCGGGCCGCCGAGCGCGGAGGACGTGTTGCGCGAGGCGATCGCGTGGGGAGCCGACGCGGGACTGCACCTCTGCGACCCGGCGTTCGCGGGCTCCGACACGCTGGCGACGGCGCGGGCGCTGGCCGCCGCCGTGCGGACGAGCGGCCCGTACGACCTCGTGTTGCTCGGGCTCAATTCCCTCGACGGCGAGACCGGCCAGGTCGGTCCCGAGGTCGCCGAGCTGCTGGACCTCCCCTTCGCCAGCGGCGTGCGGCGGCTCGAGGACCTCGGTGACCGCCTCCGCCTCCAGCTCGAGCATGACGACGGCATCGCCGACGTCGAGGTCACGCTGCCGGCGGTCCTCTCGGTGGCGGAGCGCTTGTGCGACCCGTGCAAAGTCGATCCAGCCGGGCGGGCGGCGGTGGCGGCCTCTCGCATCTCGCGCATCGGCGCCGCCCAGCTCGGTCCGGGCGCGTGGGGGGCCGAGGGAAGCCCGACCGTCGTCGGCGACGTCCACGCGATGGAACACGACCGTGCCGGTGTGGTGCTGGAGGGCGCCGTCGCCGAGCAGGTCGAGGAGGCGGTCCGCCTGCTCGAGGCTCGCGGTGCGCTCGGCCCGCTCGGCGCGGGGACCCCTGCGCCGGCTGCGGGGCCGCCAGCCGAGGCATTCCGGCCTGACGGCGAGCGGCCGCGCATCGTGGCGGTGCTGGAGGAGCCGGGTCGTGGCGAGGCAGCGGTCGAGCTCGTAGTGGCGGCGGCGCACCTCGGCGACGACGCGGGGGCAACGGTGCAGCTCCTCCGGCCGACACGCGCGGGGCCCAGTCCCGACGGGACCGCACCCTCGGCTCCCCCCGGCACGGACGCGGTGATCGTGCTGGAGGGTTCACTCGTGCCCGAGGACGTCGCCGACGCGGTCGCTTCCTATGTGAGAGAAGAGTCACCGTGGGCGCTCCTCGCACCGAGCACCGCGTTCGGGCGCGAGGTCGCAGGCCGCGTCGCTGCCGCGACCGGGTCCGGCCTGGTCGGCGACGCCGTCAGCCTGGATGTGCGCGACGACGCGCTCGTGGCGGGCAAGCCGGCGTTCGCCGGTGCCCTCGTGGCCGACATCACGTGCCGGACACCGACGCAGATGGTGACGGTGCGCCCAGGCGTCCTGCCGGCGGCCGGGGACGCACGCCCGGGCGCGGAACGTGCCGCGCCGCTCACCCACCAGGAGGTCGCGACCCGCGGGCGCGTGCGCATTCTGGGCGAGCGACGCAACGACGACGTGGAGACGTTGGCCCGCGCCCCGATCGTGATCGGTGTGGGCACCGGGGTGGCGCCCGACGAGTACGAGTCGCTCAGCCCGCTCGCCGCGCTCTTGGGGGCCGAGCTGGCCGCGACCCGCAAAGTGACCGACAAGGGTTGGGCCCCCCGGGCGCGTCAAGTCGGCATCACCGGCCGCTCGATCGCGCCGCGGCTCTACATCGCGCTGGCGGTCAGCGGGAAGTTCAACCACATGGTGGGCGTCCGCGCCGCGGGAACGATCCTCGCGGTGAACGGCGACCGTGGCGCGCCCGTCTTCGAGCACTGCGACATCGGGATCGTGGGTGACTGGCACGAGGTGGTGCCGTTGCTCCAGCAGGCCCTCGCGGGCCGGAACCAACCCCGGCGCGGGGCGCCGGTCAGCTGACCGGACCCACCCCGGCGGCGGCGCGCACGCTCGTCACGACCTCCTCGTTGGACGCCCCGGGACCGAGCACCACGGCCACACCCTGGTCCAGCAGAGTGGCCACGTCACCGGGTGGCACGATGCCGCCGATCACCACGGGCGTCTCGAGGCCGGCGGCTCGCAGCGCCTCCACGACGGCCGGGGCCAGCGTGAGATGGGCACCGTTGTGCATGGAGACCCCGACCACGTCGACGTCCTCTTGGGCGGTCATCGCAGCGATGGTCTCGGGCGACTGACGCAGACCGGCGTACACCACCTCGAAGCCGGCGTCACGAAGGATGCGGGCGACGACACGTAGGCCCCGGTCGTGGCCGTCCAGGCCCACCTTCGCCATGAGCACTCGCAGCGGCCGGTCGCCGCTCTTGGATGCCACGTTCAGGCGACCTGGCGCTCCACGTAGGTGCCGAACACCGTTTCGAGGGCGTGCATGGCCTCGCCCACGGTCACCATCTGGCCCGCAGCCTCGATGAGCGCCGGCATGAGGTTGACGGCCGGATCGGCGGCGTCGGCGGCAATCCGGCTGAGAGACCGGCGTACGGCGTCGTCGTCGCGTGCCTGCTTGATCGCCGCCAACCGAGCGAGTTGATCCGTCTCGACCGCGGGGTCGATGGAAAGTGTGGGTGGCGCGACGTCCTCCTCATCGACGTACGCGTTGACGCCCACAAGCTTCCACTCGTTGCGGGCGATCTTGGACTGGAACCCGTAGGCGGCGTCGGCGATCTCGGAGACGAACCAGCCGTCGTCGACGCAGGCGATGACCCCTTCGAGGATCGAGCCCGCGCCCTCGTCGAGGAGATGGGCGAACACCTCTTCAGCCTGCCGCTCGAGCTCGTCGGTCAGCTCCTCGAGGAACCAGGATCCTCCCAACGGGTCAGCCACGTGGACGACGCCCGACTCCTCGGCGATGACCTGTTGGGTCCGCAGGGCCAACCGGGCCGCGTGCTCGGTCGGCAGGGCCAGCGCCTCGTCGAAGGAATCGGTGTGCAGGCTCTGCGTGCCGCCGAGCACGCCCGCCAGGGCCTCGATGGCGACGCGGATCAGGTTGACCTGGGGCTGCTGGGCCGTGAGCGAGACGCCGGCGGTCTGGGTGTGGAAACGCAGCTGCAGCGAGCGCTCCTTCTCGGCGTGGTAGCGGTCGCGCATCCAGCGCGCCCAGATGCGCCGAGCCGCTCGGTATTTCGCGATCTCCTCGAAGAAGTCGATGTGCGCATTGAAGAAGAAGCTCAGGCGCGGCGCGAACTCGTCGACGTCCGATCCGGCCGCGACCGCGGCCTCGACGTAGGCGAACCCGTTGGCCAGCGTGAAGGCGAGCTCCTGGGCGGCCGTCGATCCCGCCTCCCGGATGTGGTAGCCCGAGACGGAGACGGGATGCCAGCGCGGCAGCTCGGCGGCGGCGAAGCGGACGACATCGGTGACCAGCCGGACGGACGGCCGCGGCGGGAAGACGTACTCCTTCTGCGCCTGGTACTCCTTCAAGATGTCGTTCTGGATCGTCCCGCTCAGCGCGGCGCGCGCCACGCCCGTCTTGTCGGCCACCTTGACGTACATGGCCAGGATCGGTGCCGCCGGGGAGTTGATCGTCATCGACGTGGAGACGCCGCCGAGGTCGATGTCCGCGAAGAGTGTCTCCATGTCGTCGAGCGTGTCCACCGCGACGCCGGCCCGACCCACCTCGCCCTTAGCCAGCGGGTCGTCCGAGTCGCAGCCCAGCAAGGTCGGCATGTCGAACGCAGTGGAGAGCCCGTCGCCGCCGGCGCGCAGCAGCTCCTTGAAGCGGCCGTTGGTATCGGCGGCGGACCCGAACCCGGCGAACTGGCGCATGGTCCAGAGCCGGGAGCGGTACATGGAGGCGTAGGGGCCCCGTGTATAGGGGAACTGGCCGGGCAGCTCGGCGTCCGCCGGGCCGTACACCGGGTCCAGCGGCAGTCCGGACATGGTCTCGAAGCGCGCCCCCCGCATGGGAGAACGGTCGAATTCGGCCTGCCAGCTGTGTCGATCGGCCACCGGGCAATCCTACCGGGAGCCCCGCGACCGCCTCTAACCGGCGAGTGCGCCCCGGACGATGCGCAGATCGGGTGTCGGACTGTTGGCGACCAGCAGCTTGTCGAAAGAGGCAGCCGAGACGGGCCGGGCGAAGTAGAAGCCCTGCGCGACGTCGCAGCCCAGGTTCTTCAGCTCCTCCAGCTGTGCCACCGTCTCGACGCCCTCCACGACGGTCGTCGACCCGATGGCTTGCGACAGCGCGACGACCGCCGAGACGATGGCCGACTTGACCTGGTCGCGGTCGATGTCGCGCACGAAGCTCTGGTCGATCTTGACGACGTCAATCGGGAACCGGGCCAGGTAGCCGAGCGAGGAATGGCCGGTACCGAAATCGTCGATGGCCACCCCAACCCCGAGGGTGTGCAAGCGGTCCAGGATCATCGACGTCAGGTCCACGTCGTCCATGGCCAAGCTCTCGGTGATCTCGAGGCACATCTGAGCGGGATCGACCCCCGTGGCCTGGATCACATTGGCAATCTCATCGGCGAGGCCGTCCTGCTGGAATTGGCGGGCCGAGAGGTTCACGCCGACCTGGAGGGAGAGCCCGTGGGCCTCGTGCCACGCCTTGGCTTGCAGGCACGCCTGCTCGAACACGGCCCGGCCGATCGGCAGGATCGTGCCATTGTCCTCGGCCAGCTTGATGAACTGTGCCGGAAGCAGGAGGCCGTGTTCGGGGTGGTTCCAGCGCACGAGCGCCTCCGCTCCCACGATCCGGCGGTCGGCCAGCGAGACGAGTGGCTGGTAGAGGACCTCGATCTCGTCGCGCTCGACGACGTGGTGCAGACCCGTGTCGAGGTCGAGCTGACCGACGGAACGGCCACCCATGATGTCGGCATCGAAGATCGCGTACTGGCCACCTCGTCCGCGCTCCTTGGCACGGTACATGGCTACATCCGCGTCGTGGAGCAGGTCGTCGCGAGATTTGCCGTAATCGCTCAAGGCGACGCCGATGCTCAGAGAAGCCACCAGCTCGTGATCACCGCTGAGCGTGACGGGATCGCGCAGCGCCTCGAGCAAGGCGTCGACGACGAGGATCGCGTCGTCGCGCGTGTAGATGCCTTCGAGCAGGATGACGAACTCGTCCCCGCCGAAGCGCGACAGTGTGTCGCCGGGTCGCACCGCCCGTCGCAGACGTTCGCCGATCACGCGCAAAAGCTCATCGCCCACCTGGTGGCCGAGGTTGTCGTTGACGAGCTTGAAGCGGTCCACGTCACAGAAGAGCACGGCAACCTGGCTGCCCGCACGGTCCGCCTGCAGGAGGGCGTGGTCGAGGTGGTCCAGCAGCAGGCGCCGGTTGGCGAGGCCGGTGAGCGCGTCCTGGAACGCATGCCGCGCCAGTTGCTCCTCGAAAGCCTTGCGTTCGGACGTGTCGCGGAAGACGATGACCGCTCCTCGCGCAGAACCGTCCACGACGGGGGACGCCGTGACGCTGACCGGGAAGTGAGAACCGTCGGGACGGTCGAACCTGGTCTCATGAATGGTGACGTTGCGCCGCAACGACATGGCTCGCATGGCCGGGTCGAGCAAGAAGCGTGGCGTCTCCCCTGCTGACAACAAGGGTCCGCCTTCACCCGCACTCGAGCCGAAGGTGTACCACCCGAGCATGTTGGCGCCCGCGGGGTTCATGAACGTGACGTCGCCGCTCTCGCTGATGGCGCACACCCCCTCGCCGAGGCTGCTCGTGATGGTGGACAGATGTTCACGTTGGTGCTGCACCTCGCCGTAGAGGTGAGCGTTTGACAGCGCCACGGATCCCACGGATGCCAGCGCGTCCAGAAGGGCGCGATCGGCGGAGTCGAAGGGCTCGGTGCGGCTGCGGCCGGAGACCCCGAGCCACACCGTCCGGTCGTCGAACGACATCGGGGCCCACATCCCGTCGCCCACCGGCTGCGTCGCCGTGAGGGTCACGTCCGGCGAACGGAGCAACGTGCCGGCGGCGTTGAGTACGGCGGCCTTGGTCTCGTCGGTGCCCATCGCCCGGTTCACTTCGAGGGTCGCCTCGAAGAGTCCGCGCAGCCGGGCCCGGTCGTGGAGCGCGTAGAACTGGCCCGCCCCGAGATAGCGCACGATCAGCAGCGGTATGACCGCGATCGGGAGGTACGCCGGGTCTCGGTCGAGCAGAAGCGCCGTGGGTACGGCAATGCCGATGCCGCCGGCGACGACGAGCAGCTTGCTCCTCAGACCGCCGAACACGTTGCGTCGCCACGGCGCGCCCAGCGTCACCATGATGGAAGCCATGGCAACGTTGTTCACGACGAAGTAGGAGGCGGCGCCTGCAAGGGCGGCCACGACGCCGGCGTAGCCGACACGGCTATCCGGCGTCCCGTGGAGCAGACCGAAGACGAGGGCGGCCACTCCCACCGAGGTCACTACCTGCCCGGAGTTGAAGATCGACTTAGCGAGTGGGCGTCGCCTGATCGCTTGGGCCGCCAGCGTGACGAAAGCGAAGACCATCACGGTCATGGCCGGCGAGACGAGCAAGATCAGCAGAACGAAGAACCCTTCGTCGAAGTCGATCCCGTCGGATTCTCCGTCGAAGAACAGCGTCAGGGGCCAGATCCACGTCGCCGCGAGGAGCGTGCCGAATACGGCGGCAAAGACCACATCCATGCCGTTGATGCGGCCGGCGTTCGCCATGGACATCAGCGACAGCGCCAGCGTGACCAGGCCGCCGACAGCCCAGAGCGCGACCACTACCCTCGAGGACCTCGGAAGCTTCATCTGATTCTCCGCTTGATTCCTTGCTTCGCCCTTACGCGAGGTGTCAGTCCCGGTCAGTTCCAGGTCGAGCCGTTCCAGTGGGAGCCGTTCCAGGTGGACCCGTTCCAGGTGGAGCCGTTCCAGGTGGAGCCGTTCCAGTGGGAGCCGTTCCAGGTGGACCCGTTCCAGGCAGAGCCGTTCCAGGTCGAGCCGTTCCACGTCGATCCGTTCCAGTGCGAGCCGTTCCAGGTGGAGCCGTTCCAGTGGGAGCCGTTCCAGTGGGAGCCGGTCCAGTTGTCGGGGTTCCACGACGACATGGCACCCGCGGCCTCGAGGTCGATCGTCTGTCCGATTTGCGTCACGATCGTGGGCACGGGCTGGTTCAGCGTCATCGGTGCCGAACTCACGGCACCGTCGGCACTCAAAATGCCGTGACCGTCGACGAATGGATTCCCCACAGGACCTGGCATCGTCGTCCCGAGCAGCGTCCCCTTGACCGTGTTCGGCGTATAGGACGGGTCGGCGGACAGCAGGAGGGCCGCGGCGCCGCTCGTCACGGCGGCGCTGAACGACGTGCCGGACCCGACGAAGTTAGTGCTGCCCACGCGGGCCGACGGATTCTGTGCGTCGATCGTCGAGCCCGGATCGCGGAGGCTCACCACGGAGCGACCGGACGTGACCAGATCCGGCTTGAACCAACCGTCGGGATTGGTCGGGCCGACGCCGCTGAAGGTGGTCATCGTGTCGTCGGCCGGGTGGGCCTGGGCCCCGTCGTCGACGGCGCCCACCGTGATGACGAGCGGGTCGTCACCGGGCGAGGTAACGGACCCGTTGCCGGGGCCCGAGTTGCCAGCCGAGGTGACGACGGTGATCCCCGACTCCCATGCATTCTCCACGGCCTGATCGAGCGGGTCGACCACGGTCGACTCGATCGGCAGGTAGCCGAGCGACATGTTCAGGACGCTGATGTTGTCCGTGCTGCGATTGGCGATGGTCCAGCCGACACCCGCGATGACGTTGGCCAGGTCGGTCTGACCGCTGGGGCCGGCGACCTTGACCGAGACCAGGCCGGCGCCAGGAGCCTCACCGGTGTACGTGCCGTTGGAAGAGGCTCCGTTGCCTGCGATCAGCCCGGCGACAAAGGTGCCGTGGCCGTAGCTGTCCTGCCAGGGATTGTTGTTGCCCGACAGGTCGACACCGTCGACCATCCGGCCGGAGAAGTCCGGGAGCGCCTGGATGCCGGTGTCCAGAACGGCGACGTTGACACCCGCACCTGTGATCCCCTGCGCCGAGAGGTCGTCGGCGCCGGACTGTTGCAAGAAGGCATCGGAGGGGGCGTGGCCCGACTGGTTCACGGATCCCTGCACGTTCACGGTGATGTCGGGAGTCACGACGATGCCGGGGACAGCCTCGAGGAGCGTGACCTCCAAGGGGTCCAGCTGTGTTGTGACGGCGTTGATGAACGGGAATGTCGTCCCCACGGTCGCACCGACGCTGCCGACCGCATTGACAACCGTCCCGAGCACGCCGGACGGGGCCGAGACGATGTACTCGGAGCTTCCAAACAGGCCGGCCTGCGCAGGGGGCGGAATCGCCACCACTGAAGCGCCGAGCGCGGCCACGCTGGCCAGAGCGAAACCGCCCAACCGGACACAACGACGACCCATCGCGTGACGGGCACGACGCAAAATCGCCATGCTTCCCCCTCCCCCAACTTCCTCCGCCTGCGAAGGTAACACCGGGGTTACGGGAGTTCAACGCCTTTAGTCAGTCTTTATAGGCAATTCGGCCCTATTTTGCGCCAGTTGTTCTTCCTGCTTCAGCGCTGACCAGCGATTGTGGGCGTCCGGTCGCAATCGGGTTGCGGCTCCGGGCTTGGGCGGCACCGCTCAGGTCTGGCGTTGGTGCCGCCCTTGAACCTGCTCGGCTTTGTAACTCCGGTACCGGTGCCAGAAGACGACGGCCACGGCGAGCACTGCGAGCACGACGAGCACGTAGCCGGCGTAACTGAAGTCCTTGACCACACGATCGTACGTGCCGGCCAAGCTGTAGCCCACTGAGGCGAGCGCGGTGCACCAGATGGCACAGGCGATCACCGTGTACACGACGAATTTGCCGACGGCCATCTCACCCAGCCCCGCCGCGAACGAAACGAAGGACCGCAAGAGCGGGATGAACCGCCCGAAGAAGACGACCGGTTCGCCACGCCGGGCGAACCATGCCTCGGCACGATCGAGGTCCTTGTGGGTCAGCAACACGTACTTGCCCACTCGGTCAACGAGCGGCCGGCCGCCGAAGCGACCGATCGCATAGCCGGCGGCTGAGCCGAGCACCTCGCCGAGCGTGGCGAGGACGATGACGATGGCCAGGTTCAACGGCTCGCCTTGCCCACTCACCTTGCCAGTCGCAAGCGCGCCCCCGCCGATGATGGCCAACTCGGACCCGACCGGTAGGCCCATGGACGAGATGAAACTCAGCACGAAAACTGCTGCATATCCGGCTGAGACAAGAAAGTGGGTCACGGGCTACCTTTTTCCGCCATCGGTTTGGCGGTCATCTTTGGCGCCGGGGCCGCAGGACGCAAGCCAATTCGATACGCCTAAAGGTGGATTTCCATAGGCCTCAGGGCGGAAATCCTCCTTGAAACGGGGTTCCTAGCGGGACGACGTGCCTCCCGAGGTGACGACGGGCCTCGTGGCGGTGGTCGTCGGAGGGATCGTCGTCGTGGACGTCGGCGCTGCGGGAACGCCAGGCGTGGTGGTGGCTGGCGCCGAGGTGGTCGGCATGCTGGGCGGCACCGTCGAGTCTTGAGTGCCGGGTTGCGCCGGAAGGGCTGGTGCTGTGGCGCCCGGATGCTCCGAAGCCACCAACATGGAGATCCAGGCGGTCGCACCACCGGCGCAGACTATGGCCGCTCCGGTGAGGAACCGGATGCGAACCTGCGCCCGTTCGCGGGCTCGCATTGCATGTGGACGCCGAATGCGACGGACGGGCTCAATCGAGCGGGTCTCTGGACGCGAGAGGACGCTCATCGGCTCCTCCCAAAGGCTACGAAGCGAAGCTGACGGAAGGATTACGGATCCCGACATTGAACGATGACCTGCACCTCATAGCCTGAAGCCATGCCGCAAAGAAGTCCGAACGCATCGTGAGGGTTCTCGTCGCCGAAGACGACCGCGCGCTGCGATCCGTACTCGAGAGGGGTCTGCGCGAGAACGGGTACGTGGTGGACTCGGTCGGGGACGGCTCTGCGGCGCTGCGCCATTTGCGCGCCTACGAGTACGACGTGGCGGTCCTCGACTGGCGTATGCCGGAACACACCGGAGTCGAAGTCATCGAAGAAGCGAGGCGGACGGGTGATCGCACGCCGATCCTGATGCTGACCGCGCGGGACACCGCATCTGACCGCGTCACCGGATTGGACAGCGGCGCTGACGATTATCTGGTCAAACCGTTCGACATCTCCGAGCTCTTCGCACGGGTACGCGCACTGCAGCGACGACCACCGCTGACGACGCCTCCCGTTCTGGAATGTGCCGATCTGCGTTTGGATCCTTCGACCAGGGTCGTCTCGGTGTCGGGTCAACCCATCGCCGCAACTGCGATAGAGACGTCTTTGATCGAATTGCTCCTTCGGCGATCTCCCGCAGTCGTGACGCGCCGAATGATCGCGCTCCAGGTGTGGGACGACGAGGCGGACGCCGTGGGCTCGAACACGATCGACGTACACGTCGGGCGGGTGCGCGCCAAGCTGTCTGGCAGCGGGGCGCAGATCGAAACCGTGCGTGGTCTGGGATATCGGATGAACGAGGCGTGAACATCGCTCGGGCGCACCGGCGCCACGTCGTGCGTGTTGCGGCCGTCACGACCCTCCTCGTCATGGCCTGCTACACCGTTGCCGCGGTCGTCGTCAACGCGATCGTCTCGCACCACTTGGTCGCCGACGTCGATGCACGTCTTTCGGACCGGGTCGGCGACGCTGTACCGCACCCGGCGCCGAGCAGGGACGCAAATGAGACGACCGACCTTGACGACGCACCGTCGTTTCTGTGGTCGATCAGCCCCGGGGGTACCGTCGCCCCGCTGACGTCCGGTGCGCCCAAGCTGCCAAGGTGGCACTGGGGCTCCGCTCCGGTGTCCCTGCCCGTGGGTAATTCCACGTTCCGTTTCGACTCGGTGCGAACACCCAGAGAAACGTTCGTCGCCGGCCAGAGCATGGCCAATGCGTCCAACATACAGACGACCCTCTTGGTTGCTGAGCTCTCTTTTGGAGCAATCTTGGCCGTCATCGTCTTGTGCGGCGCCACCATCGTGGGCCTGCGCGCCGCAGCGCCATCGGAGCTCGTCCGTCGCCGCCAGGCTGACTTCACTGCGGATGCTTCACACGAGCTGCGGACGCCCATCTCAGTCATCGAAGCGGAAGTCGATCTGGCGCTGGATCGGCCCCGTGATCCTGTCGCCTATCGGGACATCCTGGAGCGCGTCGGAAAAGAGAGCTCGCGGCTCAGGCGGATTGTCGAGGACCTTCTGTGGCTTGCTCGCGCCGACGACGAGCCGGTGCCCGCTGACGCACTCGAGGTGACCGACGTCGCCGCCGCGGCGGACGCATGCGTCCAACGATTCGGCGCCGTGGCCACGACGAACAACGTGGCTCTCGCGATCGAGCGTGTCGGTCCTGGCCCGTTCACGGTACAGGCGTCGGAGGCTCTGATAGAGCGCCTTTCCGCCGTCGTCATCGACAACGCATGCAAGTTTGCCGGGGCAGGGGGCCGGGTCGAAGTGAGCGTCCGGTGTACCGGAAACCGTGTAACCCTCCGTGTCGACGATTCGGGACCTGGCATTCCTGACGATCAGCGCGAGGCGGTGTTCGACCGTTTCCATCGCGCGAGCGACGTCGCCGTCGGCACGGGACTCGGCCTGGCCATTGCGGATTCGGTGATCAGGTCGACCCATGGCTCTTGGGACATCGGAGTGGCAGAGCTGGGTGGCGCTCGGGTGGAGGCGAGCTGGCGCCGAACAGTGCAACGCCGGGGGAAGACATCGCACGTGGCGCAACAACCTCTTACAGATTCCTTAGCGTGATCGCCCGGCGGTTCATCATCCCGTCAGCGTCTGCCCACTACTCTAGGGGAATGGGAAATTGCCCTCGGCTTCGGCGCGGCCACGTAATTCCTGGCCAGCGCGTTGCCGAACCCGTCGGGGTCGCCGCCGCCAACACGCCGACGTGACCCGCCGGGTACGGGCACTCCCGTCATGCCCGAGCGATGCGCTGCGACTCGCGGAGCGCCGATGTTGAGTCCCCCGATCGAAGACGATCTCGACGTCGAGCTCGATCCGCCAAAGCCGGCGTCCCATCGCAAGTCTCGTTGGTCGCGCTCTCCAAAACACCGACGCCGCCGGCGTGTCTTTGCAGTCATCGGCCTGGTCCTCGCCGTGTGCCTCATCTGGTTAGGGATATCGATCGGGGGCGCCCTGACGAACCCCGCACTCGGGAGCTCCGCGAGCGCGCGTCTCGCCGAATGGTTCCGTGAGCATGGTGCAGCCTCGGTCGTGAACTGGGTCGAAAACGAGTGGTACTCGCATCATCAGCCGAAGGTCGGCGGTGCACTCCCCAAGGGGACGATCCACAGGCCGAAGACCACCACGACGCTTCCCGCAACCGTGACGGTGTCGCATTTACCTGCTCCCGCACCAATTGTGCCAATCGTCAGCCCGGCGGTCGCTGGCGAAGGGCAGTGGTCCCCGGCCGGCCGGCTGGTCGACGGCTTGCCCGCGGTGTACACCACCGAACTGCGGCCTAGCGCGATCCACACCAGCTACGTCGTCGGCGTGGCGTGGATGGACACGACGCTCTTGAAGGCGACGCTCTACTCAGGCAGCCAGATCCCCGGGGGCGGCCCCTATACGCACACGGCGCCGATCGCTCCGACAGACTCCGCGTCATTGGTGACCGCCTTCAATGCTGGCTTCCTCATGTCCGGCGCCAATGGCGGGTACTACACGGACGGCAAGACCGTCGATCCGTTGCGCACCGGGGCTGCCTCGTTCGTCGTCTACAAAAACGGATCGTCGACCGTTGGCCAATGGGGACGGGACGTGTCCATGACCACCGACGTCGTCTCTGTGCGCCAGAACCTCGACCTGCTCGTCGACAACGGCCAGGTAGTGCCCGCCGCCTATAACTCGGGTGCAACCCAGTGGGGGGCAACCCTCGGCGGTGCGCTCTACGTGTGGCGTTCGGGCTTGGGCGTCACCGCCAACGGGGCTTTGGTCTACGTCGGTGGCCCCGGGCTCGACATCGTCGACCTGGCGAACATCCTCGTCAAGGCCGGTGCGGTGCGGGCAATGGAGCTTGACATCAACACCGACTGGGTGAACTACAGCATCTACAAGCCGGCGACGCCCACGGACCAGGCCAACCCCGCCAACGGCACCCTATTGTTGCCAGGAATGACCGGCGGAACTTCACGTTATTTCGCGTCCTGGTGGGCACGTGACTTCATCACGATGTCGGCGTCCAACCCGGGCCGCGCCTCGGGCAGCCCGAGGCGCGGCTGACGCGTGTACGACGCGTTCGGCCACCCCCAATCGGTTGTCGTCCTCGGTGGGACCTCTGACATCGCACGTGAGATCGTCAGCGTCCTCGCGCGACAGCGATGCCGCACTGTGGTCCTCGCTGGGCGCGACGCACCGGCTTTGCAGCGGGCCGCCGGCGAACTAGGCCGGTCGATCGCCAACGTGGCGACGGTCAGCTTCGACGCGACGTCGATTGACGACGTCGACAAGACAATCCGGTTGTGTTTCGAGGCAGCCAATGAGCAGGTCGACCTCGTGATCGTGGCGGTAGGAGAGCTAGGGGTCCAGGAGACGGACGAAGCAGATCCCCGTCGCATTGCGCGCATGATGACGGTCAACGTCACCTGGCCATCCGCTGCGCTGGCTGACGTAGCCGCCCGTTTGCAGCGGCAGGGTCACGGCAGGATCGTCGTGCTGTCGTCAGTTGCGGGCTACCGGGTCAGGCGCTCGAACTTCATCTACGGCTCGACCAAGGCAGGTCTCGACTCGTTCGCGCTCGGGCTCGGTGAAAGTGTGCGAGGCACCGGGGTCTCGGTCCACGTGGTACGGCCTGGCTTCGTCCACACAAAAATGACGGAGGGAAGACCGGCTGCGCCATTCGCCGTTGGGCCCGAGCGTGTGGCAAGCGACGTCGTCCGCGGCCTCGAGCGTGGAGACGCTGTCATATGGTCCCCGGGAGCTTTGCGATATGTCTTCTCGATCTTCCGGCTTCTTCCGCAAGCCATCTGGCGGCGCCTTCCGGGCTGAGGACTGATGCTGTTCATCGAGTACGACGTCCATCCCGACGGTGAGATCGAGTTGGTTGCTCTTGTGAATGCAATCGACGAAGACGGGAACGACCCCGGCGGCTCCTCATGGCTGGATTGGCGCGTCGCCGAGTTCGACGACGACGGACTCGGCTGCGTCGGCGTCTCGCCGACGGACCTTGCCTCTATGGAGGAAACCGATGATCCGGATCAACTCCGGGCAATCGTCGAACGCATCATCCTCGCCGATCGGTCGGTAAAGGAGACCCAATCGTGAGCACCACCCGATCGCAGCTTTACCGGATCGCGCGCGATCTCGGGAACATCGAGGCAGTCGAACACGGGTACCGCCGCGGTGGTCTCTCCGGCGCCGCAGGAGGGACGGCGCAACGAGAGGCCAGGCGGGTCATCTACCGCGAAGGCAACCGCCAGATCAACCGGTTCGTGCGGGCCATCGGGCTCGGCCCGAGGCGCCGTTAGCTCAACTCCTCTTCGAGCGACGGAGGGCCCGCAGGAGCTCTGCCCGGCCCATCTTGGAACGGCCGGGGATATCCCGCCGCTTCGCTTCCTCGTAGAGCTCAGCCCGGGTCTTCGGCGTCGACTCGCCCCTCCGCTTGCGCCGCGCCACAGCGGCCCCCTGTTTCCCGAGGGCCCTCCGGGTCTCTTTGGGCATGTTCGCAATCGACTGGCTGCGCCTCGCTGCCGCCGCGGCTTTCTTGACGTTGTGGCGCGCGGCGGTCCGCTGCGCCGAACTGGTCATGCCGTCGTAGCTCCGTGTGCAGTCTCCAGATGCTCAGCCCGGGCCTTCTCGGCATCCTCCCGCGTATCGAAGTGTCCGAGTAGGTCGTGACTGGGTTCGCTGCAGCGCGCGGTCCAGAGCATGGTCGTCGGTTCGTCAGCCGCCGGGATCTCACCGATCACGACTTCGCTCCCAGAATGCGCCTCGGCTGCGCCGTCCGCCGCACCGGCCTCTCCAGCCGAGAGTGTTCCCTCCCGCACGGCCTGTTGATCGACCTCTGGGGGTGTGCTCTGCCGCGGCTGTTGGTCCACGGTCCTATTGGCTGATCGCCGCGAGAACCTCTCCAGCTTTCTCGTTCGGCAGGTTGCGGGCCAGATCCGCCTGACTGATCACGCCGACGACTTCGGTTCCGTCGATGACAGGCAAGCGCCGGACCTTGTACTTCTTCATGACCTCGAAGACCTCTTCGACCGAGTCGTCGGCGCCGATGGTCACTACCTCGGGCTGATCCGCCAGCTCAGCCAGACGCGTCTTCTTCGGATCCTTGGCTTCTGCGACCACCTTTACGACGATGTCCCGGTCGGTCACCATGCCCGTCAGGTGCCCATCGGGCTCGCATACGGGAAGCGCACCGATGTCCACCTGAGCCAACTTCTTTGCGGCGTCGGCGGCTGTATCAGTCGTCTTCAGAAACTCGATGCCTGGGGTCATGATCTCACGGGCACTTGTCATGGGACGCCTCCCTCTGATCCGTACGCTTTGCCCCTACCCGACGGACACCTGGGCAAACAAGTACGCCGGCTTCTCATGACCCCAGCCCTTTCAGCATTTCGCGGCCGCCATATGGCGCTCTTTACGCCTTACACGCATTCTGGAAGTCATCGTGTGTGCACGTTGCTCACACTTGCGTTGGTGCCCGTCCGCTGCCGCGGGCCACAACCCTCTACCCCTGTCAGACGAGGTTCGTCATCCGACCCTGGTCTCTCGCGCAGGGGGAACCCGGGTCGCAGGCCTCTCGTGCCGCATACACGCCTGGGCGAACCAACGCGCATCTCGCAGCGCACAGCCGTTGGTGTCGTTGTTGAAGTAGCAGTAGACGTCTTCGGACGGTTTCCACATGCTCGAGAGGTCCCTCGCCCATGTCTCCAAGGCGGTCCGGCCGTAGCACGGCGCAGGCTTGCTCCGCCCCTGGTGAAAGCGCACGTAGGACCAGTTGCTCGTCCTCCATAACGGGACGTCGACCGGACCACCATCGGCCAGACAGAGAGCATCGCCATGACGTTCCAAGACTTGACGAACCTCCTCGTGGAACCACGAGGAATGACGAGCCTCGACCGCCACTCGTACCCCGCTTCCGAATGCGGTCAGGGTCGCGTCCAAGCCAGCGGGATCGCAGCGAAGGTTCGGCGGTAATTGCAGCAGGATCGGTCCAAGGCGGGGGCCAAGTGCTGTCGCTCTTTCCATGAATCGCGACACCGGCTCGGTGCAATCGCGGAGCCGAAGGACATGAGTGATATATCGGCTTACTTTTACGGCGACGACGAAGTCCTCCGGTGTCTCCTCACGCCATTTCTCAAATGTCTTCCTTTCGGGCAACCGGTAGAACGCATTGTTGACCTCGACGGTGGCGAAGCGCTCGCTGTAGAACCTCAGCCATTTCGGCGTGCCCAGCTTGGGCGGGTAGAAGCGGGGCCGCCAGTCTCGATAGTGCCATCCCGAAGTTCCAATGAAGAGAGTCACGGTGATCGGGACGACAGATTCAAGAAGTCGCGTACGAGGTACTGCACCCCTGTCCGACCCCCTGCTTCGGCGTTGTCATTGCCTTCGCGCGTCGTGGTCATTGTCACGGGCCGCTACCCAAGCGACTGCTGAAACAAACGATGCATCCTCGCGGGCCCACAGAGCGACGGTTGCCGAAACTGCCCGCGGGTATATGGACCGCCAGTGCAACCACTGGGGCATTTCCTGCAAGTACCTGCGGGCCTGGCAAGCAAGTGGATCCTTCGCTCGGGATCGATTCCGAACGAGGCATTGGGCCTCGCAAGGGACATCGTGCTCACCAGCGAGGGAGCGCTGGCGTGGATCGTCGGGCTCACTTTTCGCAGCCGTCCGGACAGGTATGCAGCGGAGGTTGCGCCCGACCCCTTCGCCAGCCCCTGGGACGAGGTGGTGCGGTCGCCGCAGTCTCGTCAACGCCATCCAAGCCGAATCCTTGGCCTTTCCGGCCACGGTCCTCCAGCGGCTTGACGCGGAGCACAGCAGCCCTCTTCGGAGACCAGACACCTGCCGTTTGTCTGTCCAACCGGTCGGGTACGGGCCACCTAGTACGGAATCGGGCAGGGGCCATCTAGGAGGTGCCGCCCCCAATGCATCGGCCGACCGCGCCGCAGCCATTGAAGAAGGACACTGCGACCACGCGTCGCGACCCAGAGTCGCTTCCCGACTCCTGGGCGCGCCCGGTGGTCCGAGGGATCCTGCCCCAGGTGGACGGAGGACGCCGGCCCGCAAAGGCGACGTTGAGCGAGATTCTGAAGATCGAGGCCGATGCGTTCATCGATGGTCACGACCAACTGTGGTGTGAGGTGCGTTATCGGCATGAGTCGAGTCGCCGGTGGACGACTGATCGGATGGAGGCGTCCTTCGACGACCATTGGCACGGATCGATTCCGATCGCAACGACCGGGCGCTACCAGTTCATGGTGCGAGCTCGCGTCGACGCGTTCGCACGCTGGCGTGACGAGTTAAAGGCATGGGCCGAAGCGGGACAAGACATCGCGGCCCATTTGGCTGCTGGCGCTGAGCTCATCGAAACGGCTGCTGCCGGAGCCCGAGCCGCAGATCGCCGCATCCTCGAAGATCTCGTATTGGCGATGCGCAAGGCCCCGCGGGGCCTCGAGAATGTCGTGCCTGCCGGAAAAGCGGCTCGATTGACGGACGGGGGTGAATCCAGCGACGTGACCCTCGGCGACATTCTGCTCTCCGCCCGGTTGGCGATGTTGATGGGGCCGCTCGCAGATCCTGCGGCCACGACCGATTCTGCGACGTACGAAGTCCTGGCCGAGCTCGCCAAGGCTCGTTTCAGTACCTGGTACGAGATGTTCCCCCGTTCGGTTTCTGGGTCTGCGTCTGCGCACGGGACCTTCGCTGACGTGCGGGCCCACCTCGATTACGTCGAAGAGATGGGATTCGACGTGCTGTACCTGCCACCCATCCATCCGATCGGGTCGACGGCCCGGAAGGGTCCGAACGGAACGCCGACCGCGGGGTCCGAAGATGTGGGGAGCCCTTGGGCAATCGGCGCCAAAAGCGGCGGTCATACCTCCGTGCACGCAGAGCTCGGGACGTTGGCTGAGTTCCGAGAACTGTTGGGGGCCGCTGCGTCGCGGGGCATCGATGTTGCGATCGACCTGGCATTTCAGGCCTCTCCTGACCACCCGTGGGTTCGTGAGCATCCATCCTGGTTTCGGCAGGGGCCCGACGGAACGATCCGCTACGCCGAGAATCCCCCGAAACGATATGAGGACATCTATCCCTTCGACTTCGAATCGCCGGACTGGCGCGAGTTGTGGGCGGCCCTCTTCGACGTCGTGAGGTTCTGGATCGAGCAGGGCGTGAAGGTCTTCCGGGTGGACAATCCCCATACAAAGCCCTTTGCCTTCTGGGAGTGGCTTCTCGGATGTGTCCGAACGGAAGCACCCGACACGATCTTCTTGTCGGAGGCGTTCACCCGACCACGAGTGATGGAACACCTGGCCCGCATCGGTTTCACCCAGTCCTACACGTATTTCACGTGGCGCACCTCAAAATGGGAGATCGAGACGTACTTCACCGAGCTCACGAAGACCGAGCTCGCGTACTTCTTCCGGCCCAATCTCTGGCCCAATACTCCCGACATCCTCACCGATGAGCTGCAGACCGGCGGGCGCGCGGCATTCATCTCCCGCTTAGTCCTTGCCGCGACACTCAGCTCGAGCTACGGGATCTATGGACCCGCCTTCGAACTGCAGGAGCACCTACCGCGGGCTCCTGGATCGGAGGAGTATCTGCGGTCCGAGAAATACGAACTCCGCAATTGGGACACCGAAAGTCCCACCAGCCTCCGCCGCTTTATCGCGCTCGTCAACCGCATTCGCCGCGAGCACGATGCCCTGCAGTACAACGACTCCCTACGATTCCACTGGACCGACAACGAGGCCCTTGTTGCCTATTCAAAGACACGGGACCTCGATTCCGACCGGGACGTCGTCTTGACCGTGGCGAACCTCGACCACCACCACATGCAATCCGGATGGGTCGGGCTCGACCTCGAGGCGATCGGTCTGCGCGCTGATCTCCCCTACGTCGCCCACGACCTTTTGTCCGACGCGCGCTACGTCTGGAGCGGCGGGTCCAATTTTGTGAAGCTCGATCCGGCGGATGTGCCCTGCCACATTTTCGCGTTGTCCCAGCCGGCCCGGGGCAACGGAGACGTCCCGTGACGACAATGCAAGTCGCGGCTGACCGCCGCGACGGCCAGTCACACCGCGTTCGAGAGCATGCCACCTGGTACAAGGACGCGGTCATCTACGAGCTCCACGTGCGCGCATTTCACGACGGCGATGGGGACGGTATCGGCGACTTCAGAGGCCTCATCCAGAAGCTGGACTACCTGCAGGAATTGGGCGTCAGTGCGATCTGGCTGCTTCCCTTCTATCCGTCACCCTTGCGTGACGACGGCTATGACATCTCCGATTATCGCCAGGTACACCCGTCGTACGGCTCTTTGAAGGACTTCCGCCAGTTCCTCCGGGCTGCGCACGGACGAGGTATGCGCGTCATCACCGAACTGGTCCTCGCGCACACCTCAGATGTGCATCCATGGTTCCAGCGAGCCCGTGCAGCCCGTCCCGGATCCGCATTCCGCGACTTCTATGTCTGGAGTGACACGCCAGACCGTTACAAAGATGCACGCGTCATCTTCAGCGATTTCGAGGTGTCCAACTGGACGCATGACCCGATGGCCGGGGCCTACTTCTGGCACCGCTTCTACTCACACCAGCCCAGCCTGAACTACGACAATCCCCTTGTCCGCCAGGCGATGTTCGATGTAGTCGACTTTTGGCTTTCCATGGGGGTCGATGGGCTCCGGCTGGATGCGGTGCCCTATCTGTACGCCAGAGATGGGACCACCTGCGAGAACCTCCCGGAGACGTTCGAATTTCTGCGGCAGCTGCGCGCCCACGTCGACGAGCGTTTCGAGGACAGGATGCTCTTGGCAGAAGCCAACCAATGGCCCGAAGACGCCGTTGAGTACATGGGCCAGGGCGACATGTGCCACATGGCATTCCAGTTTCCACTGATGCCACGGATGTTCATGGCAGCACGACAGGAAGACCGCTTTCCGATCGTGGACATTCTGACCCTGCTTCCGCACACTCCGCCCGACTGCCAATGGGCTCTCTTCTTGCGCAACCACGACGAACTGACCCTTGAAATGGTGACCGACGAAGAGCGGGACTATATGTACCGCGTCTATGCGCAGGATCCGCAAGCGAGGGTGAACGTAGGCATTCGACGACGCCTGGCTCCGCTCCTCGGCAACGACAGAAAGCTCATCGAGATGATGAACGGGCTCCTGTTTGCGATGCGCGGAACTCCCATCATCTACTACGGCGACGAGATCGGTATTGGCGACAACATCTATCTGGGGGATCGCAATGCGGTGCGCACCCCGATGCAATGGAATGGCGACCGAAACGCCGGATTTTCCAGTGCGAACCCGCAACGCCTCTATCTTCCCGTCATTATCGACCCGGAGTACCACTCGCAGGCGGTGAACGTCGAGGCACAGGCGCAGAATCCCAACTCGCTGCTGTGGTGGATGCGGCGGTTAGTAGCACTACGTCAGCGGTACAAGGCGTTTGGGCGTGGCACCCTCGAAATGCTGTTTCCCGAAAACCGCAAGGTTTTTGCGTTCATCCGGCAATACGAGGATGAACGCATCTTGTGCATCTTCAATCTTTCTCGCCATGTCCAGTGCGCCGAACTCGACCTGTCGTCGTTTCGTGGTGCGGTGCCGATCGAGATGTCGGGGAACCAGGAATTCCCGCCGATCGGCGAACTGCCCTACTTCATCACGCTCGGTCCATACGGCTTCTATTGGTTCTCTTTGGAATCCGAACCTGAGCCGGCACCACGAGAGACACCGACCTTTTCCGTATCTGGGCGATGGGACACCCTGTTCGAGGGAACAAGTCGCCAACGATTCGCAACATGCCTGCCCGCCTTCATCAAAGAGCGACGATGGTTTGCCCACAAGACGAAGACGATCAGCGCCGCGACGATCCTCGACTCGATTCCTATTCCACCGTCACCGTGGGAAAAGAGATCCGCGACCAGTCCCGCACCCGTCGCCACCGTCCTGATCGTCCAACTCGAGCTCGACTTGGGATCGCCAGAACGTTACGTGGTCCCTATCGCCTATGTCGGCGCCGCCGAAGGTGCCGAAATGCGCAAGTGGCACCCTGAGGCCGTGATTGCGGACCTGCGAACCGGCTCATTCGAAGGCACCCTTATCGATGCTCTCTACTCCCCCAGTTTCGTTCATGCGATGGCCGACGTCTTGGCACGGCGGCGGGTGATGTCTGGATCCGACGGCCAGATCGTCGGCTCGCCGGCACCGGGACTCCGTCAGTTTGACACCTGCGTGCACGCAGCATGTTCGACGACACCCTTGACCGGAGAGCAATCCAACTCGTCCGTGCTGATCGGCGACGAAGCCATCATGAAGGTGATCCGACGCTTCGAGGAAGGGGTCAACCCCGGAGTGGAAATCGGCCGCTATCTCGGTGAAGCGGCACAGTTCCCACATGCTCCGCGCGTTGGCGGCAGTATCGAATACCGCCGACGGGGCGATTTGGTCCCGCCTGCCACGCTGGCGGTGTTGGAGGAGTTCGTACCCAACGAGGGAGACGGCTGGCGCTACGTCGTTGACGCACTCGAGCACGGACTGGAAGAGGCATTGGCCACGGCGTCGGAGGATGAGCTGCAGCATTCTCCGCGGGGACTGCTGACCAGCGACCCGTGGGACCTCGAGCCTGCGCATCCCTTGGTCGGTCCGCACATGGAGTGGGCGTCCCTCCTTGGGCGCCGCACGGCGGAACTCCATCTCGCGCTCGTGTCCTCCCGCAATAACCCGGCCTTCGTCCCGGAGCCACTCACGGCCCAGGACCGGCAAGCACTGTTCCACGGTGCTCGGAGTCTCACGCGTCAGGTCTTTCGGGACGTCGCATCCAAGGGTGTGACGAGCGCCGTCGTCAAGAGCGTCCTGGACCAGGAAGAAAAGGTCATCGATCGCCTGCGCCGTTTCAGCGCTTCGCCGGTTCAAGCATTTCGGATCCGCTGTCACGGCGACCTCCATCTCGGGCAGGTCCTCTGGACGGGCAAGGACTTTTTCGTGATCGACTTCGAAGGCGAGCCAAGCCGGT
>DATAYX010000117.1:0-1686 GCA_036272355.1 Acidimicrobiales bacterium | reverse complement strand
GTCGGGCAGCTCGGTCACGACGCGGGCCACGGCCTCGGAGCTCGTACGCACGTCGAGAACCAGTTCGTCGGACGGTCGGCCCGCTCCGGCCTCGATGTCGTCGCGCCGCTGCTCGAGACCGCCCGGGTACTGGTCCCGGAGCTCGCCCCGCGCGGCACCCTCGAGCCGCCACACGACGCTGTCCGCGTTCCGGGCGAGATGGGTGAGCACGTGCCCGACGCTCCATCCGGGCAACCGGCTGGGGGAGCGAGCCGTCGCGTCGTCGAGACCGACGAGTGCCTCCTCGAGCGAGGCCTGCGCCGCCAAGCACCCGTCGATCCATTCCCGCGGTGGCCCGGCGCCGTCGGTGCCGCCCCCGCCGCCTGTCACTTCGCCGGTATCGAGGACTGGCCGTCGAGCATGTCGGCCATGACGGAACGGATGAACTCGTCCGCCTCGTCGGTCATGCCGCCCGCCACGCCGCCGTAGATCGCCCCCGAGCGCGGCGACTCGCCGGCGTGCTCCTTCGCGTACCCGACCGCGTCGGCCAGGTCGGCGGCGAACTCGTCGACCACGCCCTCCTGGGTCTGGGGCCGGGTGACCGCCATGTGCAACGCGTTCGGGTACTGCTGGCCGTTGAAGCGCCAACCGCGCTGCCGCATGAAGTCGTTCACGTGGTAGATGTCGAAGTCGTCCGAGGTGAACGAGAAGAGGAACGTCGGCCTTCCCACCAGGCGAAGCTCAGGGTGGGACCGCACCGCGTCCTGCATGGCGAAGGCCGTCTCGAAGATCCGCCGTGCGTAGCCCAGATAGCCGTCGTGGCCGAGCTGCACCATCGACGCCCACGTCGCCGCGATCAGCCCGCCGGAGCGTGAGCCCTCCATGCCGGGCGAGGTGTACTTCCCGCCGCTCCAGTCGGTCAGGTAGAAGTACTGCGCGTTGCGCAGCGCCTTGGAACGGAAGCTGCAGACGGACGAGCCCTTGAACGCGTAGCCGTACTTGTGCGTATCTGCCGACATCGAGGTGACGCCGGGCAGCGAGTAGTCGAAGACCGGGATGTCGTAGCCGAGCTCGCGCCCGAACGGCAGGATGAAACCGCCGAGGCAGGCGTCGACATGCAGGCCGACGCCCTTCTCGAGCGCCAGCTCGGACAGCTCGGCGATCGGGTCCACCGTCCCGTAGCCGTAGTTGCAGGCCGAACCGATCATGGCCACCGTCCCCTCGTCGATGTGGTCACGCACCCAGTCCACGTCGACCTGCGTCGTGACCGGGTCGACCGGAGCGCGCCGCAGCTCGACGCCGAAGAGATGGCAGGCCTTGTCGAAGGCGGGGTGCGCCGTCTCCGGTTTGATCACGTTGGGCCGGGTCACGCCGCGCGTCTGCGCTGCGTGCTCGCGGTAGGCGAGGATCGCGTGCAAGATGCTGCCGGTGCCGCCCGTGGTGACGAGGCCGCACGGCTCATCACCTGCCGCGACCGCCGCGTCGCCCGAGAACAGCCCCAGCGTCATGGCGATGATCTCAGCCTCGAACTTCGTGGCGCTCGGGCACATGTCGCGCTGCAGCACATTGACGTGCGCGAACAGACCGAAGGCCTCGTTCATGAACGTGTAGTGGTCGTGGTCGCCGCAGTACATGGTGCCCGAGCACTTGCCCGTCTCCCAGAAGGCGTCCTCTTGGGTCGCCATCGCGTGGAGCTGCGCCAGCACC
>DATAYX010000116.1:0-4972 GCA_036272355.1 Acidimicrobiales bacterium | reverse complement strand
CCGCCCGACGACGTGTACACCTTGACGCGGGTCACCGAGACGGCGCCGGTCGAGGTCGTCGTCGGCTTCGAGTCCGGCGTCCCGGTGGCGCTCGACGGCGCGTCCTTGTCGCCGTACGAGGTGATCGCGCGGTTGGGACGGGTCGCGGGGAGCCGCGGCTTCGGCCGTCTCGACATGGTCGAGAACCGCCGCGTCGGGATCAAGAGCCGGGAGATCTACGAGTGCCCGGCCGCGCTTTCCTTGATCGTGGCGCACGCGGACCTAGAAGACCTGACGCTCGAGCGCGACCTGCACCACGAGAAGGCGCGCCTCGAGCCGCGCTGGGCCGAGCTCGTCTACGACGGTCTCTGGTACTCGCCGCTGCGCGGGGCCCTGCAGGCCTTCGTCGCCGAGAGCCAGCGCCACGTCACCGGCGAGGTGCGGCTCCGTTTCGCCGCCCCCGGCACCTGCGCGGTGGTGGGCCGCCGGTCGCCGGTCGCGTTATACGACCACGACCTGGCGACCTACGACGCCTCGGACACGTTCCGGCACCAGGACGCCGAAGGGTTCGTGCGGCTGTGGGGGCTGGGGGTGGCGACGTGGTCGTCCCGCCAGGGACCGGGCGCGGACGGCGGGACCGGTGCCGAGGGGTAGGGTCCCCTTCGCCGTCGTCGAGGTCGGGAACCAGGCCGGGAAGGGGGGCGGGTGATGACGCTCTGGGAAGGACGGATCGCGGCGGGGATGGCGGACGCCGTGGCGGAGTTCACCGTCAGCCTCGGGTTCGACCAAGCGCTGGCGCTCGACGACCTGGCCGGCTCGCGGGCGCACGTGAAAGGGCTTGGGAAGGTCGGGATCCTCTCGGACAGCGAAGTCGCCACGCTCATCGACGCGCTCGACATCGTCGAGGAGGAGCTGACCAACGGGGAGTTCACGTTCGGGCCCGGCGACGAGGACATCCACACCGCGGTCGAGCGCCGCGTGACCGAGGTGGCGGGCGATGTCGGCGCCAAGCTGCACACGGGCCGCAGCCGCAACGACCAGGTCGCGACGGACCTGCGCCTGTGGTGCCGGCGCACGCTGCTCGCGGTGGCCGAGCAGATCATGGCGCTCCAAGAGGTGCTGGCGCAGCGGTCGCGCGAGGCCGGCGACGTCTACCTCCCGGGGTACACGCACATGCAGCGGGCCCAACCGGTCCTGCTGGCCCACCACCTGCTCGCACACGGCTGGGCGCTGGCCCGCGACGTCGACCGCCTGGTGACGACCGTCGACCGGCTGAACACCTCGCCGTTGGGCGCGGGCGCGCTGGCCGGATCGTCGCTGCCCTTGGATCCCGACTACGTCGCGGCGGAGCTCGGCTTCCACGGGCGCTTCGAGAACTCGCTCGACGCGGTCTCCGACCGTGACTTCGTCGCCGAGGCGCTGTTCGACCTGGCGCTGTTGGGGGTGCACCTGTCACGGATGGGCGAGGAGATCGTGCTGTGGTCGACCGAGGAGTTCGGCTTCTGCACCCTCGACGACCAGTACGCCACCGGCAGTTCCATGCTGCCGCAGAAGAAGAACCCCGACGTGGCCGAGCTGGCCCGGGGCAAGACGGGCCGCCTCGTGGGCAACCTCACGGCCGTGCTCGTGACGCTGAAGGGCCTGCCCCTCGCGTACAACCGCGATCTGCAGGAGGACAAGGAGCCGCTGTTCGACTCGGTGCGCCAGGCGAGCCTGGCTCTCGCCGCATTGCGGGGCGTCTACGAGACGGCGGCCTGGAACGAGGATCGCATGCGGTCGGCGGCTGACGGGCCGGCGGCCTCGGCGATCGACCTGGCCGAGCTGCTCGTCGAGCAGGGCATGCCCTTCCGCCAGGCCCACGGGCTCGTGGGTGGCCTCGTGCGCGAGTCGCTGGAGCGCCACGTGCCGTTGGTGGAGTTGGTGGCGGCACATCCCGACCTGGGCGAGGCGGCGGTGGAGCTGCTCGAACCCGGCGTGGCGGTGACGCGGCGCCGTACGCCGGGGGGTGCGGGACCGGGCCCGGTCGTCGAGCAGTCCGAGCGCTTCGCCCGGCGCCTCGAGGTGGACCGGACCCGGCTGGCGCAGTGGCGGCCGGTGGGATCGGGCTCGTCCACGCCGTAGCCTGCCTCCGGGGTTGCCCGGAGGATCGGAGGTGCCGCACACATTGGCGGAGGCGCGAACGAACCCGGGTGTGGCGAGGCAGCCAGGTGAACGGAGCGTAAAGAAGCGTCAAAGCGGTTGTGTCGGCCGCCCCCGTGCGCAACTGTGTAGTCGGAAGGTTCCCGCGGCGACGGGTAGGGCGGCCACAAGTCGAGCTGCCGCTGCGTTGCCGGGTGAGGACGACTTCGGGGCGGGCCGAGAGCGTGCCGCGCCGTATCTGGGTTCTCCCGACGTGACATCGCGACGACAGGAAGCGAGCACCATGCAGCGAATGACCGGTATCGATCCGATGTTCATCTACTCCGACACACCGGAGACGCCGATGGAGATCGCCTACGCGTGCGTCTTCGACCCGTCCTCGGCGCCCGACGGCTACGCCTTCGAACGGGTGCGCGTGCTGCTCGAAGAACGGATCCCGACGCTGCCGTCATTCCGGCGCCGCCTCATGGCGGTGCCGCTGGGTCTCGACCACCCGCGGTGGGTGGACGACCCCGATTTCGACCTCGCGAACCATCTGCACCGGACGGCACTGCCGGCGCCCGGTGGGCCCGAGGAGTTCCACGCCATGGTGGCGGCCGTCATGGGGCGGCCGCTCATCCCGGCGCAGCCGCCCTGGGAGATGCACGTGATCGAGGGTCTCGCCGGCGGCCGGGTCGGATTGATCGCCAAGGTTCACCACGCCGTGATCGACGGCGTGGCCGGAGCCCAGCTGCTGGCCCAGTTGCTCGACCTCAGCCCCGAGGGCCGGGCGGTGACCGAGACGTGCCCGCCCTGGTTGCCGGCCGGACTGCCGTCGCACACCCGCATGGTGACCGAGGCGCTGCCCAGCCTGGTGCAGAGCCCGTTGCGCCTGCTGCGTGCCGCCCGAGAGGTGGGCAGCACGTCGCTGCGGCTGGCCCGGCGCGCGCTGGACAAGGCGGCGGGACCGATCTCCATCCCGCTCGGGGCACCCGACACGTTCGAGTCGCCGGTGGGCGCACAGCGGGCGGTGTCGTTCGCCGAGCTCGACCTGGCCCAGGTGCGCACGCTGAAGGACCGCTACGGCTCGACGATCAACGACGTCGTGCTGGCCGTGTGCTCGGGCGCGTTGCGGACGCACCTGATGGCCAACGGCAAGGACACCGACCAGTCGCTGGTGGCGATCGTGCCCGTCTCCGTCCGGGCCGACGAGCACGAGGACTTCGGCAACCACCTCTCGGCCATGTTCGTCCCGCTGTCGAACGACCTGCAGACGCCGCTGGAGCGCCTGCGCACGGTGAGCGAGGCCAGCTCCTCGTGCAAGGGCCAGGAGCGCGCGGTGGGCTTCGGTCCGCTGGCGACCCTGCTGGCGGAGGCGATGCCGCCGGTGATCGCGAAGCCCGTGATCCAGCTCGGGGTGCGCTCCGGCATCATGCGCAAGCTGCGGGCCGGCAACCTGATGGTGTCCAACGTCCCCGGTCCGTCGTTCCCGCTCTACTTCGCGGGGATGGAGCTCTGCGAGGTGTACCCGCTCGGGCCGGTCGTCGACGGGGTCGCGCTGAACGTGACGGTGCAGAGCTACCGCGACTCCCTCTTCGTCGGCATCAACGCGTGTGCGACGGCGGTGCCCGAGCTGCCGTCACTGGCGGCCGCCATGGTCGCGGAGCTCGATCTGCTCAACACGATGGCGTCACGGACCCGGCGGCAGGGCACGGTCGCGTCGGCCCGGCATCACCGCGCGAGCGGGGCGCCCGAGCACGAGCCGGTGGCGGCAGCGGCGGGAGACGCCAACCGGGTACGTGATCGGAGCGGCGCACCGGCCTGAGCTCTTCGGTCGCCACTCCTGGATGGCGACGGCCCGTCCGGTTGGGCCAGGGTGGCCCGGTGCGGCGAGCGGATCTGGAAGGCGACCCCGTCACGGTCGCGCCGTGGCTGCTGAACAAGCTCCTGGTGTCGGGGTCGGGTGCACGCGTGGGGCGGATCGTGGAGGTCGAGGCGTACCACGGGGCGAACGACGCGGCCTCCCACGCGTACCGGGGCATGACACCGCGGACGTCGGTGATGTTCGGGCCGCCGGGCTTCCTCTACGTGTATTTCACCTACGGCATGCACTGGTGCGCCAACGTCGTCTGCGGCCCCGACGGGGAGGCGGCGGCCGTGTTGATCCGGGCCCTGGCGCCGGTGGCCGGGCTCGAGGAGATGCGGTCGCTCCGGCCCAAGGCCCGCAACGACCGTGACCTGTGCAGCGGGCCGGCCAAGCTCTGCCAGGCCCTCGGGATCGACCGGGCGGACAACGGCACCGACCTGCTGGTTCGGCGTGCGGGCGGTGTTCGGCTGCGGGACGACGGGACACCGCCGCCGCAACGTCCGGCGCGCGGAACGCGGATCGGCATCAAGGAGGCGACCCAACACCGCTGGCGCTTCTGGGTGCCCGGCGATCCGAACGTCTCCCGGCCCTGAACGGCGGAGGTCCGGAGCCGGACGACATGTCATGGTCGTGTCACGGCGATGCAACACCGGAAGTGCAAAATGCCTGCGACGCACGCACGGTGCTTGCGGTAGGTCGAGGTGATCCACAGGCGGCGCACGCTCTCCAGGCGGCTCTGAATTGGCGCAGAGCGGAGGGCGGGAAGCCTGTTGAACCCCGGACACCCGACACCAGGTGGCGTGCGGAGGGCCGGAGTGGCTCACCGCACGCCACCCAGGGTGTGGGCGGCGGTGGCGGCATTGGCGTCGGCATTGGCGTCGGCGGAGGCGGAGGAATCCCTGGTCAGTGGGCCCTGCGATATCCGCGGCCGAGGCCGGGGGCGCCGGTAGCATCGCCAGCAGCGGTCGGGCCGCGGGGTGGCGCCCCGGGTTGGGCCTTTTCGTGCCC
>DATAYX010000115.1:0-2011 GCA_036272355.1 Acidimicrobiales bacterium | reverse complement strand
TGGGCCAACTGCAACGGGTCGAGCGCGGGGCCGACGGCGTAGACGAGTGCGCCGTTGGCGGTGACGCCGGCGCCCGATCGCCACTGGTTCTCGATCCCCGCACCCGAGCAGGAGGACACCCCGCAGGTCGCGCCCCAGAAGAGCCAGTTCGGGTTCGACGCCAGCGCCGTCGGCTGCCCGCCCTCGACCAACGGGACGAGGTTCTGGCGGACCGCGACCACGTCGGGTGTCATGCCCACGTCGGAACCCCAGGCACCCACGGTCACCGAACCATCGGAACGGATCACGAGCGAGGCCGCCCCGCTGACAAGCGGGTAGATCGCGCGGCCCTCGGTGAAGTAGCCACCATGGGCGTCCTTCATCAGGAAGC
Organism: Acidimicrobiales bacterium; assembly: GCA_036272355.1. Lineage (GTDB taxonomy): Bacteria > Actinomycetota > Acidimicrobiia > Acidimicrobiales > RAAP-2 > Bog-473. The sequence continues at coordinate 1,641 of DATAYX010000115.1, read as the reverse complement.
CACCGTTGAACGCGGCGACGAGCGTCGCCGCCTGTGCCGGCAGGACGGGCGCGGTCAGCATGTACGGTCCGCCGCCCGGGCTCTTCGAGCCCGAATACAACTGGGCCGCGAGCAGGTTCGTGTCCAGCCAGGCGATCCCCGCCTCCGAGCCGCCACCCGGCGGCACCAGCCGCGTCTCGTAGACGGCCGGGTACCCGTTGACGCTGCGGCCCGCCGGCGTCCAGGTCCCGTCGGTCGGTGCCGGCGGGGGTGCGAAGGGTGTGAGCGCCGCTGGGACGGCCAAGGGCGACGGGCCCGGCGGTGCGGTCGTCGTCGTCGTGCGCGGCGCGCCCGTCGTCGTGGTGCCCGCACGCTGTCCATGCCGGTCACCGGCCGATCTCGCCGACGGAGCCCCGCTGCACGCGGCCAGCAACAGCGCCGCGAGCGCGATCCCGCCGAAACCCGTCGCCCGGCGGAACCGCCTCTCTCCCACGGGCGTCAGCGTACGGTGACCCCGCTCGGGCATCTGGGCGCCCCCTCGCGACAGTGAGGAAGCCGGCGTCTCAGGCCGACGCCAAGGCCAGAGCGCCCCGGACCAGCACGCTGGCGCCGACGCGCAACGCGTCGTCCTCGACGTAGAAGGTGGGGCTGTGGTGCATCCCGCTCGATCCGTCCGCCGCCGCCCCGCCGACGAAGAAGTAGCAACCCGGGAGGTGGTTGAGGAACTCGCTCACGTCGTCGCTCGGCGCGGCGGGCGGCATCCGGAGCACCGCCGCATCGCCCAGCACCGCCTTGGCCTCCGCCTCGACCAGGTCCACCGCGGCTGGGTCGTTCACGACGGCCGGCGTGTGCTCGGGCAGCTCCAGGTCGACCGAGACGCCCAGCTCAGCGGCGACCTCCGCGCACACCCTCTCCAGGCGTCCCACCGCGTCCACCCGCTGCGGATCGGTGAAGGTGCGCAGCGTGCCGGTGACGACCGCCGACGTCGGGACGACGTTGACCGCGGTGCCCGCCCGCAGGGTGCCGGCGCTGCACACGCAATCCGTCCCTTCGTACGACAACCCCTCGACCACCGACCCCAACCGCCCGATCAGCGAGGCGGTGGCGCGGATCACATCGCCCGTCGCCGACGGCACGGCCCCGTGCCCGCCCGGCCCGCGCAGGGGTGATCCGTAACGAGTGCGCCTCCGCCATGGCGATCCCGGCGCGCAACGCGACCATTCCGGTCGGGATCACCGACGTGACATGGAAGCCGACGAGGCGCGCGCCTTCCATGACCGTCAGCGCACCCCCCTCGACCATCGCCTTGCCACCGCACAGTGACTCCTCGCCCGGCTGGAACAAGAAGATGTACCGGCCAGGCAGGTCCTCGCGCCGCGACGCCAGGACCGATGCCGCTCCCAACACGGAGCCCACGTGGACGTCGTGGCCGCACGCGTGCATCAGCCCCTCGACCTCGGAACCCCAGGCGCGCCTCGTTGACTCCTGCACCGGGAGCGCGTCGATGTCCCCCCGCAGCACGACGGTGTGACCCGGGCGCCCCCCGTCCATCGCGAAGATCCCGCCCGTCTCGGTCACGCGCAACGACTCTTCGATGCCCAGCGCTGCCATGTGGTCGCGGATCAGCGCGGTCGTGAACCGCTCCTCGAACGCCAACTCGGG